>JAYUVL010000492.1:0-12720 GCA_043754075.1 Cytophagales bacterium
CCCGGCCCCACGTTTGTTAAATAAAGTTAATTATAATATTTGATGTTTAAACATTGAATGTTACAACATACATTTGTAGCATCATTTAGTTTCAATTTAATCAATTTTTGACCGACCACGTATATGAAAAAGCACCTTTTAAGTTTTGTCCTTGGATTGGCAGTGGCCGCCCAAGTTTCGGCGCAAGCCAAATGGAACGTCGACGCCAGCCATTCCTCTATTTCCTTCAACGTGAGCCACTTGGTCATTTCGGAGGTAACTGGCCAGTTCAAGAAATTTGACGCCAGCGTAACCGCTGACAAGGCTGACTTTACCGATGCCAAGATTAATTTTTCGGCTGATGTGAATAGCGTCAACACCGACAACGAGCAGCGAGACGGCCATTTGAAGGGTGACGATTTTTTCAATGCAGAGAAATATCCTCAACTTAAATTTGTGGGGAGCTCACTCAAAAAAGTGAGTGGGAACAAATACAAGTTGACCGGTGATCTGACGATCCGCGACGTGACCAAGAAAGTGACGTTCGATGTTGTTTACGGCGGCACTGTGACGGATCCTTACAAAAACATCAAAGCCGGATTTAAGATTATTGGCAAAATCAACCGTAAGGAATATGGTCTTAAATGGAGTGCACTCACCGAAGCAGGTGGGGCAGTGGTGGGTGATGAAGTGGAACTAGTCGCTAAAATTGAATTGACCAAGGCCAAATAAGTCATTGGCAGTCCAAGTAAGCCAAGTGGTTCGTCAATGAACCACTTGGCTTTTAGTCAATCAAACTTCAACTGGTGGCAACACGTGAATTTTTGCGATAATTCAGATACCTTTGAATGCAAATTAGACAAGTTGATTGACTATGAAAATTGAGGAAGAAATCCAGAGCCGTTTCGATAACGAAAGACACAAAGTAGGAGTCAATTTAATCTATACCTCCAACTGGTTTTCTGATAAAATCAGTGACGTGGTCAAGCAACATGGGTTGACCATGCAACAATACAACATTCTGCGGATCCTGCGGGGCATTCATCCCCAGCCTGTTTCAGTAAAGTATATTCGGGAACGGATGCTGGACAAAATGTCGGATGTGTCGCGATTGATCGAGAAAATGCGGGAAAAAGGCATGGTGCTTCGGTTTGAATGCCCCGAAGATCGCCGAAACGTCAATATCGTGATTTCAGATCAAGGGCTGGACATCCTCCGGTTGGTAGATCCCGGTCTCAAGGTCAGCGAAACAGCTTTCGCGCACTTAACTGATGACGAAATAAGTCAATTAAATAATTTGCTTGATAAATTGCGAGAAAAATAAAGATTGCAGCTTCCCGTTTATTGGTATTTATAGCCGGACAATTGGTTTTATGGGCAGGTTGGGCCAAAGCATTTTCCCCAGCGATTGGCTAACTTGTCCGTATTGAGTGGGCTAGCGCATGAAGTCATTTACCGGGCTGGCCAGTACTTTGGTTTTCGTTGCTTGTGCTTTGGGGAGGCTTTCGCCCGAAAATTCGACCAAAAAACCGTTTCTCAAAGTTCCAGAAGAAGTTGAATTGGCCAAAAATGAAACCATAAACCAACAGAACCACTTGGTAAATGGGCAGAATGACAAAAATAGAGGCCAAAAAACGGATCCAACCTGAGGTTTCTGGTGTCACCCCGATCAAGGGCAAAAGGAACTTTTTGAGATACAATACCGAGAAACCAGTGCAAGCAAAAACGATCAAAATAATGAAAACTTGCCAATGGCTGGTCACTCCCCAGCGCGTCTTGAGTTTGTCTATCCAGTTTGGGTTGGCCATGGGCGTAGATCGGGCTAATTTAGAATCGTTATAAACAACCGACAGGGCAAATTGTGGCAAAAAAGCGAGATTGCCAAACCTGGGCTGCCCATCAGCAATCGGCCCACCCAAGCGCAACAGCCCAAAATCATCGACCAACATCACGAACGCGGGGCAATGGCCAGCCACCAATTGCTAAACCAAGTTTAAAAATCAAAATTATTGGCTTGATTACCAATAGTTTAGTGTGAGGTTTGGCCGCAAAATTGGTTGACCCGTTTAGGGGTTAAACCGGGCCGCCACCTTCATTTCCCGGCCTTGGTATTCGTAGAATCCTTTGCCGGTCTTGACGCCCAAGTGGCCGGCCAGCACCATGTTCACCAACAGTGCGCACGGAGCGTATTTGGGGTTGCCAAAGCCTTGGTACATCACCTCAAGAATGGATTTGCACACATCCAGCCCAATAAAATCGGCCAGTTGCAACGGGCCCATTGGGTGAGCCATGCCAAGCTTCATAACGGCATCAATTTCTTCCACCCCCGCCACGCCCTCGTTCAGGGCAAAAATGGCTTCATTGAGCATGGGCAACAAAATCCGGTTGGAAACAAAACCAGGGTAGTCGTTCACTTCAACCGGGTTTTTTTGTAGAGTGCGCGCCAAGTCCATCACCGTTTGGGTCACTTCGTCGCTGGTGGCGTAGCCCCGGATCACCTCCACCAACTTCATCACCGGTACGGGATTCATGAAGTGCATCCCGATCACCTGAGCCTGCCGTTTGGTGGCCGCCGCGATCCGGGTGATGGAAATAGAAGACGTATTGGTAGCCAGAATGGCCTCGGGCGGGGTGAGCGCATCCAACTGGGAAAAAATCTTGAGTTTGATGTCGGGATTTTCCGAAGCCGCTTCCACCACCAAATCCACATCTTGCACCCCTTCGTCTATTTTGGTAAATGTGGTGATGTGCAGTAGCGTTTGCCGCTTCTCCGCCTCGGTAATGGTGCCCTTGCTGACTTGGCGATCCAAATTCTTGGCAATGGTTTCAGTGGCTTTGCGCAGGGCATCCCCGGAGATGTCGATCAAGGAAACGGGATAACCGTTCTGGGCAAATACGTGGGCAATCCCATTGCCCATTGTTCCCGAGCCGATCACGGCAATTTTTTTCATGGCAAAAGAAGTGGTTATTGGCGTATGGCTTGATGGCTGAGCAACAATGACAAAAATTGCTGCATCGTTTCATTGGCCAAAGGTACACCCGAAAAAGAAAAGTGGAAACAACCCAGCCAAAATAACGGACTGAGCCGTTATTTCCCTTGTGATTTGTCCCGAATCGGCGTACCTTCGAGTAACTCATAACATTACAAGACTGATCAGACCAACTCATGGACAAAAAAGTAATCCTCGTCATTATGGACGGGTGGGGCATTGCCAAAAATAAATCGGTATCGGCTGTCGATGCGGCCAATACCCCGTTTGTGGATTCACTTTACCTTCATTATCCCCATAGCACCTTAGAGGCTTCGGGGCTGGCGGTGGGCCTGCCCGAAGGCCAGATGGGCAATTCGGAAGTGGGCCACATGAACCTGGGCGCGGGCCGGGTGGTGAACCAGACCTTGGTCAAGTTGAACAAGGCAGTGGCCGACCACAGCATTTACAAAAACCAAGTACTGCTCCGCGCCCTCCATTACGCCAAAGCGAACCACAAAGCCGTGCACTACATCGGCCTGGTGTCCGACGGGGGCATTCACTCCCACCTTGCTCACCTCAAAGCCCTGACCACCGTTGCCCACAACGAGGGCATTGACCAATTGTTCATTCATGCATTTACCGACGGGCGCGACACCGATCCGCAATCTGGGGCGGGTTTTATCGAGGATCTGGAGCACCATTTGGGCCAAACCAGCGGAAAAATAGCCACGGTGGTGGGGCGCTACTTTGCCATGGATCGCGACAAACGCTGGGAGCGCGTCAAATTGGCCTATGATGCCCTGACCCAGGGCGTGGGCCAAGCCGTCGCTTCGGCTGGCGAGGGCATCCGGGCCTCCTATGCCCAGGGCGTAACGGACGAGTTCATCAAGCCCCTGATCATGACCGATGCCGGCGGCCAGCCTTTGGCCAAGATCCAACCCGATGATGTGGTGCTGTGCTTCAATTTTCGCACGGATCGGGGCCGGGAAATCACCGAGGTGCTCACCCAGCACGACCTGCCCGATCACGGCATGACCACCCGGCCCCTGCACTATGTCACCATGACCCGTTATGATGCGGCGTTCAAAAACGTCCACGTCATGTATGAAGACGACAACATGGGCAATACCTTGGGCGAAGTATTGGCTGCCCACGGCAAACGACAAATCCGGGTCGCGGAAACCGAAAAATACCCGCACGTTACTTTTTTCTTTTCGGGTGGGCGCGAAATCCCATTTGACGGTGAGCGGCGCATCATGTGCCCCTCGCCCAAGGTGGCCACTTATGATTTGCAGCCTGAAATGAGCGCCGAGGACCTCAAAAATGCCATTGTGCCCGAACTCGAGGGCGAAACAGCGGATTTTATTTGCCTGAATTTTGCCAATCCCGACATGGTGGGCCACACCGGGGTGTTTGCGGCGGTGGTCACTGCCTGCGAAACGGTGGATCGCTGCGCCCGCGCCGTGGTTGAAGCCGCCAAGTCACACGGCTACACGGCCATCCTGATCGCAGACCACGGCAACGCCGAGATGATGATCAACCCCGATGGATCGCCCAACACCGCGCACACCACCAACATGGTGCCCTGTATCATGGTCGACGACGAACTGGGCGGAAAAATCACCTTGAAAGACGGTAAACTGGCCGACATCGCCCCCACCATCCTCAAGCTGATGGGCGTGCCCCAGCCCGCCGAAATGGACGGAATAGCCTTGTTCTAGGCAACATCGCTCCATCACTGGGGCATAACAGCGGCCCTCTTTGCAAAAAGGTGGCCGCTGTTCCATTTTTAATGGCCAATGCGGGATTTATATTTGGCCATTTGGTTTTTCCTATAATTTATTGCACTTTAGCGATTCATTCAACCACTTCAGGTGGCCAGTGGATTCACTGGCCAAGTCCACTTTTGGGCAATGTACTGCAATAGGGTCATCCTGTTACTCTTATATCCGCCCCAACCGTTGGCGTTTAAACAGAAAAACAGTCCACCTCCTTGCTGTTCAAAGTATCACTGATTACCATTTTAATTACATGTCAACCTTTAAATTCCATGAAAAAAACGTTACAATGTTTTTTGTTGGTCTTGCTTGGGCTGGGGGCTTTGACAGCCCAAGCCCAACGGGCCATTTCTGGCAAAGTGCTCTCGGGAGAGGACAATTCGCCCTTGCCCGGGGTAAACGTGCTGGTCAAAGGCACGACCGCCGGCACTGCTACCGATGTCAGTGGGGCTTACCGGCTCAATCTGCCAGCCGGAGCCACGGTGCTGGTTTTTAGCTCGATCGGCTTCCTGACCCAAGAAGTGGAAGTAGGTAACCGCAGCACCATCGACCTTACTTTGGCCCCCGACAGCAAAACCATGACCGAGGTGGTCATTGTGGGTTACGGCGAGCAGGATCGGCGCACGGTGACCAGTTCCATTGCTTCGGTATCGGCCAAGGAACTGCGCGACATGCCCGTGCCCAGTGCCGATCAATTGCTGCAAGGCCGGGCCTCCGGGGTGCAGATCGGGGCGCAATCGGGCACGCCCGGCGGTGGCATATTCGTGCGGGTGCGCGGCACCACCTCCATCACGGCCAACAATGACCCCCTGTACATCGTGGACGGGGTGTTCATGAACAATTCCAACCTGTCCAACACTGGCTTGGGCGGGCAAGTGACCAACCCCATTGCCGACTTGAACCCGGCCGACATTGCGTCGATGGAAGTGCTCAAAGATGCCAATGCCACCGCCATCTATGGGGCACGGGGCGCCAATGGCGTAGTTATCATTACCACCAAACGCGGCAAGCTCAACAGCGGCACCAAGGTCAATTTGGGCTATTACAAAGGTTTCTCCACCGCCCGAAGACTGCCCGAAATAGTGGACGGCCCCACTTTTGGCCTCTTGCAAAACGAAGCCCGGGCCAATACCAACGCCGACCGCGCCCGGCTCAACCAAGCTCCGCTCACTCCGTTGGTGCCTTATCCCAATCCCGAACAGTTGCCAACTTTTGATCGTTTCACCGGGGAAAATGGCATTTTCCAAACCGCACCCACCGATAACATTGACCTCAATGTAACCGGTGGCAACGAAAAGACCACTTTTTATGTGGGTGGTTCCATCTTTCGCCAGGAAGCCATTGTCAAACCGTCGGTTTTCCAGCGGGCCAGTGCCCGGATCAACATTGATCATGTGGTGAGCAAAAAGTTCAAATTTGGGATCAGCACCACTTTTGCGCGCACCAACCGGAACTTGGGCCAAAACGACAACAACATCAATGGGGTGTTGGGAGCATCGGTGTTCATCCCTTCGCTGGCCCCCATTTTCAACGACGACGGCACCTACGCCCGCGATCCGCGTTTTTCGCTGTTCGAGAACTCGGTGGCCGGTTTCCGGGAGGTCAGTTTCAATTCCGTGGGCACGCGCCTCATCGGCAATGCCAATGCCGAATGGCAAATCATTGAGGGGCTGACTTTTAAGACGAGCTGGAGCTTGGATTTCAACGATTTCTACGAAAACAACTATTTCAGCACCCAACTCAACGCCGGGCAGTCTGGCGGGCAGGGCCGGGCCACTTCCGACCTCACCCGCGACATCACGTGGATCAATGAACAAACGCTCAACTACAACAAAACTTTTGGCGATCACAGCTTTAATGCCTTGATCGGCAATACCTTGCAAGAGAACAAGTTTGAGCGCACCTCCCTTACCGGCAACAACTTCCCCAACAATTCTTTTCGCCGGATTGCTTCGTCGGCCATCCAATCTGGCAACTCGAACGGCACCATGAACGGCCTTACGTCGTTCTTTGGCCGGATCGGCTATGGCTACAAAGGCAAGTATTTGATCGATGCCAGTGCCCGCTCGGATGCTTCCTCGCGCTTCGGGGCCAACAAGCAGCGCGGCTTTTTCCCTTCGGTGGGTGCCGCTTGGCGCGTGGGCGAAGAAGCCTTCTTGGACAAAGCCGAATGGATCAGCGAGCTCAAACTGCGGGCCAGCTACGGCCTGACCGGCAACCAAAACGGCATTGGCGATTTTGCTTCGCGCGGGCTGTGGGGTGGCGGCATCGGCACGGTCGACATCAACAACAACGCCAATTACCTGGGCCAGCCCGGGGTCGCGCCCTCCCAATTGGCCAACCCTGAACTGTCTTGGGAAACCACCCGCCAGTGGAACGTCGGGATTGATTTTGGCATCTTGGACGGCCGCTTTGCCTTCGATGCCAACGTGTACAACAAATACACCACTGGTTTGCTGCTCAACGTGCCCGTGCCCCGCACTACCGGTTTTGAATCCATCACCCAAAATTTTGGCGAAATGAGCAACCGGGGCATTGAACTTTCCGTGACCAGCACCAACGTCTCCAACGATGATTTCCGCTGGACCACCTCGTTCAACATTGCCCGCAATGTGAACAAGATCGAGCGCATGCCCGCGCCCATTGTGCAGTACACCCGTGAACTGACCCGTTTGGAAGAAGGAGTGCCCATGTATTCATTTTGGCTCTGGAACCAGACCGGGGTGAACCCCCAAACGGGCGACGCGATCTATGAAGACGTGAACGGCGATGGCAACATCACCGTGGCCGACCGCAAAATTGTGGGCAACAACTGGCCCGGGTTCTTCGGCGGGATCAACAACACGATCACCTACAAGGGCTTTGATTTCAACATGTTCATCAACTTTGAATATGGGGCCAAACTGCTCAACTGGAACCGCTTCTTCTTGGAGCACGGCGGCACCCGGGGCAACTTCAATTTCTACCCCAAGCAATTGGAACGCTGGACCACCCCCGGCCAAGTGACCGATGTGCCGCGCTTGACCGCCATTGGGAACAACTACAACCTGTTCACCAACCGTGCGCTGGAAGATGGCTCATTCCTCCGCTTGCGCAACATAACGCTAGGCTATACTCTCCCCCGGGAATTGTTGCAGAAAATCTATGTCAGCAACTTGCGGGTGTATGTCATGGCCACCAACTTGCTCACCATCACCAAGTACACGGGCCTAGACCCAGAGGTAAACTCGGCCGGTGACAATGCCCTGGTGCGTGGCGTGGATCTGATGACCATGCCCCAGCCCCGGACCATTCAGTTTGGCTTCAACTTATCCTTCTAGATCCGCCAACTTTTGTTGGTTCCAACCACTTTAACTGGATTACCAAAATGCGCAAAAGACTTTCAATTTATATCGCTTGCGGGGCATTGTGGCTGGTTTCGGCCTGCAACGTACTCGACCAACAGCCTGAACTCCAGATCGATGAGAGCTTGGCCATTATCGACGAGAACAGTGCCAACACCGCAGTGGCGGGCCTCTACAGCCAGTTGCAGCGAAACGCCTACTATGGTTTTGAGTTTCAAAGCATTGGCTACCTTTCGGGGGACAATGTGGTGTGGCGCGGTTCGCTCAATTTCTATTCGCAGTTCAACCAGCGGGCTGTCATTGCCGATAACCAGACCATCTTGCTGGCTTGGACGGGCATCTACCGTTCCATCAACCAAGCCAACAATATCATCGCCGTAGTGCCATCGCTCAATACGCCCGGCTTTACCGACGCTGAGAAAAACCAACTGGTGGGCGAGGCCCGATTTGTCCGGGCGCTGTGCTATTTTGACCTCGTGCGCACTTGGGGCGCGGCCCCGATCGTGACTACCCCCACCCGGGGCATTGACGAATCGGCGCGGGTGAGCCGGGCTGCCCCCGAGCAAGTCTGGACCCAAGTGCTCAACGACCTGACCGAGGCCGAAAACCAACTGCCCGACAACTTGAACCGCAACCGGGCCACCCGCAAAACCGTTCGGGCCTTGCGGGCACGCTACCACCTGTATCGCCAGCAATGGGCCGATGCCGAACGGTTCGCCACGTTGCTCATCAGTGATCCGGCCTATGAACTGGTCCGGCCCTACGCCAACTTCTACACCAACCTCAATACCCGCGAATCTATTTTGGAGCTGGCCTTCAACAATGCCGACCAAAATAGCCACAACTTTTTCTGGCTGCCCAGTGCCGATGGTGGGCGGTATGAATGGGGGCCGTCCGAAGCACTCATGGGCCTGCTGCGCGACCCCAACGTGGGCGGCACCCGCTCCGCAGCGGTGCGCGGCACTAATGCGCTGGGCATTGGCAACATGTATTTCCGGGCCGCTACCGACGATGATCCGGCCTACATCCTCCGCATTGCCGAGATGTACTTGATCCGGGCCGAGGCACGGGCCCGCCAGAACAACATCAGTGGAGGACTGGCCGATCTCAATGCAGTACGGACCCGCGCCGATGCCCCCACCAACAACACCGCCCAAAGCCCCGAAGCCCTGTTGCTGGCGGTGGAAGAGGAGCGGCGGGTGGAGCTTCCGTTTGAGCCCCACCGCTGGTACGACCTTGTGCGCACCGGCCGCGCCCAAGCAGTGCTGAGCATTCCCAATGCCAACCGCCTGCTTATGCCACTGCCCATCATCGATTTGCAGGCCAATCCAAATTTGGTCCAAAATCCAGGATACTAGGCTGGTCTGTGGATGTAAAAAAACCTGTGGGGAGATGACCTCCACAGGTTTTTTGTTGTTTACCGTTTTTACCGTTGTTGGTGTTAGCGAAGCGCACCAACAACGGGTAGGGGTACTAACGATTTAGACGGTAAAGACGAACAATGGCGACCCAAATAGGTCGCCATTGTTCGTTTGGGATTTTGAGGAAACTTGGCCCGCGCCAAACAGGGCAGCCGAAAAACTACTTATTTGCGAATGATGGCTTGCAATTGCTGGGCGAAAGCCGCCATTAGCTTGTCCATTGTCTTGTCGATCACCTCATCGGTCAAGGTCTTTTCGGTATCCAACAACGCAAAGTGCACCGAATAGGATTTCTTGCCAGTTCCCAGGTTTTCGCCCTGATACACATCAAATACGTTGACTTGCTTCAGTAAGGTTTTTTCGGTCTGAAAAGCTAGTTTTTTGATATCCTCAAAACTCACTGCTTGATCCAATACCAGTGAAAGATCGCGGCGCACTTCGGGATATTTGGGCAAGTCACGGTACACGTTCCGCGATTTGAACTTGCTCATTAGATATTGCCAATCGAGCTCTGCATAAAACACTTCTTGCTTGATGTCCAACAGTTTAGCCAAGGCCGGCTTCACCAGGCCCAACCTCGCAATGTCACGTTTATTGAGCACCAGATCCAGCCCATAAGCCAAGCCATCGAGGCGGCTATCGACCGACTGGTAACCAACCACCCCCAGTTTTTGCAACACTTTTTGCACTGCGCCGGACAGGGTGTAAAAACTAGCTTTTTCGGTTTTGGTTTGCCAAGTTTCGCTTTGCTGGTTGCCAGTGACAAACAAGGCCAGTTTTTCGGATTCTTGATAACTATTGTTCCCAGTTTCCTTGGTGGTTTTGTGATAGGTTTTGCCAAAGTCAAAAAGTTTCAGGTCCTTTTGTCGCCGGTTCAGGTTGTGGGCAATGACCTCTAGGCCCGAAAACAACATACTTTGCCGGAGCACCGCCTGTTCGTTGCTGAGTTTGTTGAGCATTTCTACATTGCCCTCTTGGCCCAGTGAGGGCAACGCGGCCGCATACTCGGCCTTGGTGAGCGAGTTGGTCAAGATCTCGCTGAAACCGGCCCCGGCCAGCATCCGGCCCACTTCCATTTTCAGCTTCCACTCGTCGCGTTCGGGAAACTCGGCCAAAAAATCGGCCCCCATTTTGTCGGCCAGCTCCACGTTTTCAAAGCCGTAGATCCGCAAGATTTCTTCCACGACGTCCGCCGTTTGGGCCACATCCACTCGATAGGGCGGCACTGATAAGCTCAACGACTCGGCATCTTCGCCCACAATGGCAATGTCCAAACTCGCGAGGATCGACTTGATCCGGGATTTTTCAATTTTTTTACCGATTAGGCGGTCAATATGGGCGTACTTGACCGTGATCTGACGGTGCGGGATGGGGCTTGGGTATAAGTCAATGACGTCGGAGGCAATGTGCCCTCCGGCCACCGCTTGGATGAGCAGCGCGGCCCGCTGGAGGGCATAGACCGTGCCGTTGGGGTCGGTGCCGCGCTCAAAGCGGAAAGAGGCATCGGTTTTGAGCCCGTGGTGCTGCGAACTGGCCCGGATGTGGGCTGGGTCGAAGTACGCACTTTCCAGAAAAATGCGCTGGGTACTGGCCGTCACCCCGGAATTAAGCCCCCCAAACACTCCTCCGATGCACAGGGGGCTTTCGTTGCCATCGCAGATCATCAGGTCGGTGGCCTTTAGCTTGCGCTCCACTTTGTCCAACGTGACAAAGGGCGTGCCTTCGGGCAGGGTTTTCACGATCACTTTTTGGCCCGCAATTTTATCCAAGTCAAATGCGTGGAGGGGCTGCCCCAGTTCGTGGAGCACATAATTGGTCACGTCGACCACATTGTTGATCGGTGACAGGCCAATGGCCCGCAGGCGGTGTTGCAGCCACTCGGGCGACTCGCCCACTTGCACGCCGGTGAGGGTCACGCCGGTGTAGCGGGGGCAAGCGGTGGCGTTCTCGAGCACCACTTGTACCGGGGCCAGTGGGTGGGTGGGCTTCGGAAAATCGGCCACCGAGGGGCGGGAAATCTCGAGCCCCAATTGGGCCTTGAGGTCGCGGGCCACGCCCAAGTGCGAAGCGGCATCGGCCCGGTTGGGGGTCAGGCCGATCACAAAAACCTCATCGGTCATCAAGTTCAAATAGTTGGCCGCGGGGGTGCCGTTGGGCAGGGCAGTGTCCAGCACCATAATGCCCGCGTGCGAATCGCCCAAGCCCAGTTCGTCCTCAGCGCAAATCATGCCCTCAGAGGCTTCGCCCCGGATCTTGGCCTTTTTGATCACCAGTGGTTCACCGCCGCCGGGATAGAGCGTGGTGCCCACGGTGGCCACCAGCACTTTTTGCCCGGCCGCCACGTTGGGCGCGCCACACACAATGGGCAGCGGCTCGCCCGTGCCCACATCAACTGTAGTGACACTCAATTTATCGGCATTGGGGTGGCGGGCACAAGTGAGCACCTCGCCCACCACCACGCCGCGCAGTCCCCCTTTGATGGGTTCGTATTGCTCAATGGCTTCCACCTCCAAGCCCGATGAGGTGAGCAGTTGGCCGATTGCCTCGGCGGGCTGATCCAAAGGCAGGAAATCCTTGAGCCACTGATAAGAAATGTTCATGATCTTTTTCCGTCAAAAATTCCTAAGTTCGCAAAACTAAAGGAAGTAGGCCAAAAATAAAGAGGGTTTGCAATATTTGGAAAGTTTTTTGATGTTAACAACGTATAGACTTTATGCTGGATCGGTGGAATCATTTGATGGAAAATTTCGCCGCCGATGGGCAGGTAAAGGCGCAGATCGGGCAAAACTTGGTGGAGCGGTACCAATCCCCGGGGCGATATTACCACAATTTGGATCACATTTCGGCCATGTTGGATCTCTTGGACCAGTACCAAGCCCAGATCGCTGATGAACCGACCTTGGCCTTGGCCATTTGGTTCCACGATGCGGTGTACCAGCCTTTGCGGTCCGACAATGAAGAAAAAAGTGCCGAACTGGCCCGGGCCGAGCTGCCATTGCTCCACGTGCCGGAAAGTCAGGTTGCCAAAGTAGCGCAGTACATTCTGGCCACCAAGCGGCATGAGCGATTGCTCCCAGATACCGATCTGGCCTATTTGCTGGATTTTGATCTGGCCATTTTGGGATCCAGCCAAGCGCATTACCAGCAATATGTGCAGCAGATCCGCCAAGAATATCATTTGTACCCCGATTTGGTGTATCGCCCCGGCCGCCGCAAAGTGCTGGCC
>JAYUVL010000493.1:0-9851 GCA_043754075.1 Cytophagales bacterium
GGTGGTGTAGATTTTCAGTCCGTCGGAGTACAGATCCAGATCATTTTCTTCGCACCATTTCTCCAAATATTGGTTCATAACCCCCCGGAAATAAGTGGCAGCGCCCTCTTCCTCCCGTTCAATCGTTTTTTTCAATCCAAGTGGTTCTTGGCTAAATTTGTCGTATTGTGCCTGATCGATGTACTTGTATTTGAGCATTTGGCTCAATACCGTATTGCGGCGGCGCAGGGCATTTTGGGGATTTCGCACCGGGCTGTAGGTGGTCGGTGCTTTGAGCATCCCCACCAGCATGGCCGCTTGGGGCACGGTGAGTTGCTCGGGCGCTGTGCTGAAAAAGGTCTTGGCGGCAGTTTTGATCCCAAAGGCATTGCCACCGAATTCGACCGTGTTGAAATACATGGTCATGATTTCTTCTTTGGTGTAGGCCTGCTCCAAACTTATGGCCGTGATCCATTCCTTGGTCTTGTAAATGAGCGTGCCAAGGGAGCCACTGAAACTGCTCAACTTGCCCTTGGCTTCCTTTTTGCGCGTCCGGAACAGGTTTTTGGCCAGTTGTTGAGAAATAGTGCTGCCCCCGCGCTGATCGCCCCGCAAGTTGTACCAAATGATGGACAGCGTGGCGGACAGATCAATGCCCGAGTGCTCATTAAAACGAATGTCTTCGGTGGCGTAGAGTGCCTCCAGCAAGTTGACGGATAGCTCTTCGTAGCGCACTGGGGTGCGGTTTTCTTTGTAAAAACGGCCCAGCAGTACGCCATCAGCAGTATAGAGTTCGGAGGCGGTGGGTACTTTGGGGCTTTCCAACTGCTCCACGCTGGGCATGGAACCGAACAGGCCAAAGACATCGGCCTTGACGGCCTGAATGTACAAAATGGGGCAAAACACCAACAGCAGCAGCACATACCAAGCCATGGCCACTAGCCAAGCGATGAGTGGGGCCCCACGCCCGGGAAACCACCATTGATAAACGAATGGCAAAAAAGAGGTGTAAAAAGCCGACCGTTTGAAGGAGGCCCAAACTTGACCGGCCATTGCCAAAAGGTTCGCGATATTTTTGTTCACAAGAAAACCTTAACGTTGGGTAAAAACAATGAATAAATCTAGCAATTAATGGCCAGCCGCCGCCATTTTGAGCTTTACGGGATCGGTAATGTTGTCATTGATCCGATCTGTCTCCACCAATCCATCGCGTAGGCGCACGATCCGGTGCGCATAGTGGGAGATGTCGTCTTCGTGGGTGACGACAATGATGGTGTTGCCCTTCTTGTGCAGGTTATCGAACAGTTCCATTATTTCGTAGGAAGTCTTGGAATCCAAATTGCCAGTTGGTTCATCGGCCAAGATAATGCTTGGGTCATTGACCAAGGCCCGGGCCACGGCCACCCGCTGGCGTTGCCCGCCCGAAAGTTCGTTGGGCTTGTGCTTGGCCCGGGTATCCAATCCCACACTGCGCAGGGCTTCAAAAGCCCGCTCTTCGCGCTCGGCCTTGCCAATGCCCGCGTACACCAGGGGCAGGGCCACGTTCTCCAACGAACTGGAACGGGGCAGCAGGTTGAACGTCTGGAACACAAACCCGATTTCTTTGTTGCGGATTTCGGCCAATTCGTTTTCGGTCATGTTGCTCACATCCTTGCCCGCCAAAATATAAGTTCCGCTGGTCGGGGTGTCCAAGCAGCCCACAATGTTCATCAAAGTGGACTTGCCCGAGCCGGATGGCCCCATAAAAGCAACATACTCGCCGTATTTGATGGAGATGCTGATGGAGGTCAGGGCGTTGATTACTTCGCTGCCCATGCGGTAAATTTTGGCAATTTTATCGGTGAGGATTACATCGGGTTTCATCAAAGCAGTGGTTTGGGGTCTCAACAATTAGAAAAAGCAATCAGGTTGACCAACGGAAATTTCGCATAAAATTACAATCAAAAATGCACAATCCCGTTTATCCAAACCATAAATTCTCCCTTTTGCTGGTTGGGCTCGGCCAGTGTGCCGCTGGGAGGGGCAAATCATTTTAATTTTGGTGTAACTTTGCCCGGTTGGTTGGACGTTCCCCCGAACCTGATCGTTACCTGCCATTGCGCCAAGCGCTGGCAAGTGCCCGTTTTATCCCGATACAAAAAAGCTGAACCCTGAATGTTAGATCGAAAACTGCCACCCAATGCCCTGCCCTTGGGCGATTTTTTTCTCCACAAACCTGAAACTATCCGGTTGGACAATGGGGTGTCGGCCCACATTCTGAGCGCGGGTGAGCAGCCCGTCATCAGTGTCAATCTATGGTTCCGGTCGGGCACTTGGCTTGCGCCTTCCAAAGAAGCCGCCCTGCTGACCATGAAAATGATGACCGAGGGCACCCACCAACGCACAGCGGCCCAAATCACCGATGAGATCGACAAATATGGGGCAGTGCTGGAATGTAGCGCCGGCCTGGATCACGCCGAGGTGGAGATGTACTGCCTTGCGCGCTACCTCCCCGCCATGCTGGCGCTGGTTTGCGATACCCTGACCGGAGCCACTTTCCCTGACCGGGAATTGGAAAACCTTAAACGGATCAATATCCAAGGCTTGCGGATCAACCAAGAAAAGACCAGCTATATTGCCTCCAATAAATTCCGCGAAAATTTGTTTGGCCGCACCCACCGCTACGGCATCACGCTCACCGAAGACCGAATCAAACAGTTGGATCGGGCCGAACTGGCCGATTTCTACGCCCTTACCATCCAGGGCCAGCCGTTTGAGGTGATGGTGGCCGGGCACGTGCGCCCCCAAGATCTACAGGTAATCAACCAGACCTTGGGCCAACTTTCCCTGAATGCTCCCTTTGATGTGTCGACTACTATTTATACCGAGGGCGACCCCGCCCAGCTCCAAGAACTGCTTTACCTAGAGCGGGGGAATGCCCTCCAAACCTCCATTCGGATGGGCAAGCGGTTGGATTTAGCCGACAATGGCCATTATTTGGGCAAGCGCAGTGCCGACTATCTGCCCATGACCATGCTCAATGAAATCTTGGGGGGCTACTTTGGCTCGCGCTTGATGCGAAACATCCGAGAAGAAAAGGGGCTGACCTACGGCATCAGCTCGAGCGTGGTGCTCATGAAGAGCGCAGCTTACATGTCTATTGGCACTGATGTAAAAAAAGAGCTCCGTGAGGTGGTGATTGAAGAAATTGGCAAGGAAATAGCCGAGCTGGTAAAGGCTCCCGTCAGCGAAGATGAACTGGATTTGGTCAAAAACTACATGCAGGGCACTTACATCGGCTCCCTCACCACCCCGTTCGCCATTGCCGAGAAATTCAAGAGCATTTATTTTCATGGCTTGGCGCAAGACCACTACGATCATTACGTATCCGATATCCAAGCCATCAGCGCCGAGCAATTGCACCATTTGGCGCAAAGGTATTATGCAGATGGTTTTTTGACCGTGATGGCTGGATAACTATTTAAACGACTTAACACCATGCAACAATATCACGGCCTGCTCCAAACCATCCTCGACAAAGGGGTGGAAAAGGGCGATCGGACCGGCACTGGCACCCTGAGTATTTTTGGCCACCAAATGCGCTTTGATCTGGCTGAGGGCTTTCCCTTGGTCACCACCAAAAAGCTCCATGTCAAATCCATCATCCATGAACTGCTCTGGTTCCTGCGCGGCGATACCAATATCGCCTACCTGAAAGCCAACGGGGTGAGCATCTGGGACGAATGGGCCGATGAAAACGGGGAGCTGGGGCCAGTCTATGGCTACCAGTGGCGTTCTTGGCAAGGGGCTGACGGCCAGATCATTGACCAAATTTCGCAAGTGGTGCAGCAGATCCGGCACAACCCCAACTCCCGCCGCCTGATGGTAAGTGCATGGAACGTGGCCGATGTGGACAAGGTCAAGCTGCCACCCTGCCATGCCCTGTTCCAGTTTTACGTGGCCAATGGCAAACTTTCTTGTCAACTTTACCAGCGCAGTGCCGATGCGTTCTTGGGTGTGCCTTTCAACATTGCCTCCTATGCGCTGCTCACCCAAATGATCGCCCAAGTGACCGGCCTGGCCCCGGGTGAGTTCATCCATTCGCTGGGCGATGCCCACCTCTATCTTGACCACTTGCCACAGGCCCGGTTGCAATTGGAGCGGAGCGAGCGCCCGCTCCCCCAAATGCACCTCAACCCGGCCATTCAGGATATTTTTGGGTTTACCTACGCAGATTTTGTGCTGGAGGGCTATGACCCGCATCCCGCCATTCGGGCGGCAGTATCGGTATAAGCACCCTTTCCATTTTAAAGGATAGGGGAACGAATAATCGCGAATTTTCCCTGCTTTAACCATCCATAAACGACCGGATGACCATGAAATTTGACGAGTTTGAGATGGCGGCCCTATTGGCAAACCGAGTGATCCAATCGCAAGTCCAACGGCTCAAGGCCCAATGGGCTTTCCGCGACTTGGACGACGGGGATTTCTTTTCCCTACTGCTGCTCGCCCCCGCCATTGGACTGGCCATGGCCAATGGCAGCATCAGCCTGTACGAAGAACTGGCCCTGAACAAAAAAGCCCGACATTTCTCCAAAGGGAACTATTTCTTGCGCAAAGACCCGATATCGGAAGGGATGAGCAAGTTTATCAATGACTTTGCCCAATTTGAGCAACCCAGCTATGAATTGCTGGCCAGCGTGTTGGCCAATGCCTTGGCCCATTACCCTGGGGGGGTGCTCCGTCCGGCCCAAACCGAATTTGACCCGCCCGATTTTCGGGTAGTGTTGTTCAACGGACCTTACGTGGTCGTAAAAATGTTGGGGACCCTGTTTCTGAACGATGAGGACCTGATCCTGCAGCCAAGGGGGATTTCACGGATAGAATATGACAAACTGGTCGTCATTGGCCAGCACCTAGGCTTGGGCAATACCGAAATCTTCCAAGCATTTTGCCAAACTTACACCCTCCCCTAGGCCAGAAAACTGAGCGACGGCTATCGCTTCACTTCAAATCCCTTTAATCCTTTTACATCGGTTTCCTCCAAATCTATGTCTTTCACTTGGGCATAGGCGGGGCCGTTTTGGCACCATTTGATAAACTCTTCCAATATTTCGTCATTGCCTTCTACTTCTACATAAACCTCGCCCGAGGGAAGGTTTTTTACCATGCCGGTAATGCCCAGTTGTTCAGCTTTGGCTTTGGCAGAGGCCCGGAAGTAACAGCCCTGCACTTTGCCGGAGATGGTAATGTTGTAATGTCTCATTGTATTAGTTTACTGGTTGGTAAAGCAATTTGCACCGCTCTTGTTCAAGTTTGGGCAACTCCTGCTCTATTTCCAAATTTGTTTTTGCGTTATTAAGTTCACTTTTATACAAATCCCGGATTTGTTTCCGTTTAATGGCTTCCAAAAACCGGCGCACATCGTCCCGGTTTTCCAATCCCAGCCGGGGCACCGTCCGGGGCAGCCCGTCCGGTCCCTTGGCCACCATGGTAAAGTAGGACGTGTTGGTGTGCTTCACCATGCCTGCCAAGAAATTCTCGGCCACTACTTTGATCCCCACCAACATTGAACTGCGGCCCACATGGTTGACTGAGGCAAACAGGGTGACCATCTCTCCCACTTCCACGGGTTGCAAAAACTCCGCCCCTTCGACACTTACGGTAACACAATAACTACTGCTGTGTTTGGAAGCACAGGCATAGGCTACTTTGTCCATGAGCGAAAGCAACATGCCACCGTGGATCTTGCCGCCAAAGTTGGCATAAGCAGGGATCATGAGTTCAGAAACGGTCGTGCGTGAATAACTGACCGGGCGGAAGGCATCTTCAAAGATTTCCATACAGACAACAAACGGGCGCAAATTTGCGAATGTTTTGGGGAAGCTGGGCACTTTTTCCAAATTATTTTGGGGGGTGGCCATCGCCCGCCAAGGGCGGCGGTACTTCCTGCCAAATTTCTCGCACAAACTGCCGGATGAGGTAAATGAGCAAGATCCCCAGCGAAAGGGCCATTGGGGCCAGGCCAATGTACTTTTGTGATACCAGGTAACAATTATAGCTCATGAACGAACAGAAAATCATAATAATGGGCACAAAAAAGCGGTGTGGATAGTGGAACGCATACAAAATGGCAAAAACATCGGCGGCAAAAAAGTAGCGCTCGTGCATGGACGGCAGCAGGTAGGGAATGCCCAGCGTGGACAGCAAGCTCAGGCTGATGATCAACCGGGGGGTGAATGCCATGCGCTTGACCAACACCAAATAGGCGAAAAAAAACAAAAACCCGCTCGTGAGCGCAATTCCCACATACGCCACCGGCAGGTAGAGAAACCCCTCTAAGAAGGCATAGACCGACGGGGCGCACAGCGTGAGCGAGGGGAAATGGGTCGTTTGGTGGACGTAGATGGTGAGCACATCCAGCCACCCACGCCCGAGCAGGCCGCTGGGGATGGTGGACAGCAAGTAGGCCCCGGGGATCACCAGCAACTGGGGCAGGGTCACTTTGCCGCGCACCCAGAGCGCCGCCACGGGCAGCGCGAAAAACACCGCCTGCATTTTGAAACAAAACGCCAGCCCGACCGCCACTAGGGCATGGACATAACTGCCCCGGCCCATCAAATAAGCAGCCAGTACCAGGAACACGGTGTAGGTCATATCGGCCTGCGACATGAGCGCACTGTTGTACACCACCGTGGGGGCCACCAGCACGCCCAACGCCGCGACAATCGCCCCCTTCCGGCCCGTTACTGAGGCCCGCAAGCTGCGGTAGGTGAGCCAGGCACAAGCAAAATCGGCCCCAAAAGCAATGAATTTATACAAATACAGCGGTGGCAGGGGCAGGTAGGTGCCCAGCGCGACCAAGTACAGGTACAGCGGCGGGTAATTGCAAAACTGGTAGGTAATGGACCCCAGTCCGTGGGCCTCAATTTGGTTGTACCACGGCAAGAGGCAAAAGCCAAAATCGGGGGCTTCGTAATTGAGATAGACCAGCCGGATCAGGCCCGCCACCGACAGGCCCCCGCCCCAAAGGATGAGTTCGTCCAACCGGCTGGGATCGGCCAGCGTCCGCCGTTTTTTGAGCAGCCACTCGGCCAGCACCACTAACCCGATGCCCACGAGAGCCACCCCAATAAATATAATTTGCCTCCGCGAAAAATCCATGCCGTTTTTTGCTGCCAAAATAAAGGATAAAAAAATCAACTTCGCCGGAATAAAAGAGAGAATTTTGAAGACGGGGAGTGTTTGGGCTATATTCGGTCGGATGAAACACTGGTATTTGCTTTTTGCGCTTCTTTTGATTGGCTCGGCAGCCAATGCCCAGATCAGTCCAGGTCAAGTGGACTCATTGGTCAGGGTGATCCACGGGGCCAAGCTCGGCCCCCGGCTGCGCCACCAGATCGACTCGCTGGAGGCACTGGGCCGGCCCAAGCCCCGCAGCCACAAGGTGCTTTATAGCTGGAGCCTGGATGGACTGGTCAACTTGGGAAACGTAAACCGCTTCCTGTTCAACCAGCGCGCCAGCCTGCGCTACGTGGGCGGAAAGATTTTTTGGTTTGAACTGATCCCTGGCTTTGCCTACGGAAAAACCAACGGGCAACTGGCCGAACGAGAATGGACCGGTAATTTGAACACGACCATCTTGTACAACAGCCCCGTGTATGGCTTGCTGTTTGCTACTGGCGAGCGGAGCAACCTGCGGCGGATCGAGCACCGCTGGTTGGCCGGGGCGGGCATCGGCTATCACACCGGCTATGGGCCCAATGTTGGCCAACGGTTCAAATGCTCGGTCAGCACGGCACTGATCAACGAAGTGACCGACTTTGGCCAAAAGGAAGATCTGAGGGTGCTCCGTAGCTCCACCCGGCTGGTCATGGAATATAACTTTTTTCGCAAACGGCTGCTTTTTTATCACTCCACCTTTTTCCAGCCCGCGATTGACCAAGCCAACCTCCGGTGGAGCAATGGTTTGGACATCCGCGCCCCGATCAACAAGCTATTGGCCATCCAACTGAGCGTTTTCTCCACCTATGAGAGCGTGACCGCCCCGGGGCGCAACAATTATGACCACCGGATTACCTTTGGCCTCCAACTGACCAATACCCGCTGAGGATGGCCCGTGATTGATGAGCGATCTCGTTGGCACCAAAAATTGATCACCGTGAAACCAATCTGTCCGCAAGATGCGCCCATACTGCCCACACGCACCAAATTGTTTGGCATTGAGCACTGAAAGTGGTAAGTTTAACGCCTCATGCGTTGTCCTGTTTACCTAAACCACCCGATCAATGGCAAATCTTCGCTTTCAAAAATGCAGATCCATCAATCATCACAATTACCGGCAGTTGGATCCGGTTCATCGTGAGCAAATGGCCATCAGTGCCCAGCTTGGCTTTGGCAAGAAATATACTACGACTGAAGACTTTTTGGCCCAGTCCGGCGACGGAGCCATTGAGCAGGGCGGGGTTGAGCTTTGGGAGGTAGTGGACGCCAGTACCCCTACCCAAGTTTTGTACGATTGCTGGATCTATCTGGCCGACACGGCCAATGTGTTTGTGGCCGGCACTGCCCAAGACACCGGGATTGGCATGATCCAATGGAGTTTTGGGGTCACCGATCCCCAAAAAGGGCACAAACACC
This sequence comes from Cytophagales bacterium, assembly GCA_043754075.1. Lineage (GTDB taxonomy): Bacteria > Bacteroidota > Bacteroidia > Cytophagales > Thermoflexibacteraceae > JALONO01. The sequence continues at coordinate 8,599 of JAYUVL010000493.1, forward strand.
TTGCGGACGATCTACAAAAGGCATTTGATAATCGATAGGGTTGAGATCATTCATTGGCCAAACCAACACCCCACTGCCCTACTTACCTTGGGCAGTGGGGAAAAATTTTTCGTGCACTATTGCGCGGTTTACTTGGCATGACCAACGCCGGGTGCGGTCCCAGTGCTTCGTGGGCCTTGGCCGCAGGTCGCATTACTGCACCGCCACATTGAAACTGACCTCAATATCAGTTTCGCCGCCCGCTTGGAGATAGTTGGCGGCATTGAGGCCGGCAAAGGCCTTGTTCAATTCATGCCTCAAGACGACACGCAGCGTCCCTGTGGCAGCAGCCCCGGTCACCACGCGATTGGCCAAGCCAATGGGCCGGTTGCCCGTGTCGGTGTCCAAGTAAGTGTGCTGGGCCAGTCCGGTAGGATTGAAGACAAAGAAAAACTGGTGGGCCGTGCCCTCGGCGGTGATCTCGGCATTTTTGCTCTCCACCGCGGCCCCTTCAACCTTGGCTAGGGCCACGCCTACGTTATAGGTAGTATTGGCCCGCAAGGCGGGGGCGGTGATCACCGCTGGCAGGCCACCCGGCCCGTCGGCATCCAAAAAACTGAACACCACGGGGGAGCCACCGCTGGCGGGCGAGAAAGTGACCACCATTGAGTTGATTTCCTCTTCCTCATTTTCGGGTTCGGGATCGTTCTTTTTGCACGCGGTGAAAAGAGCACTTACCAAAACGAGGCTCATGGCCCATTGAGAAAATTTAAACGTTGTCATAGAATTGGATTTGGGTGAAAAAATTTAAAAAAGATAGTTTAAGCGCAAGATGAAGTTGCGACCAGTCTCATCGGCGAAATAGCGGAAACGGTTCAGGTAGTCGCGGTAGGTCAAATTGCCCAAATTCATGACACTGAAATGGATGGCCAGTTTTTGTTTGCCCACCGGCCAAGCCAATCCTGCATCCACGTGGAAAATGGTGTAGCCACTGGGCGGAGCAGCGTAATCGCTTCGGCCTTCATACCGCCACTGCCGGGCCACGGTCAAGCTGTTGACCGACAAATAGGCATCTTGCCATCCCAGCCGGCTGGGCACGCGCCACGTGAGGCCATTCGCCACCCGGTCGGTGGGGATCCACGGCAGATGGGCCTGGTGCGATACATCCCATGCCCGAACCACCGATCCTTTGGCAGTGTAGTACACGGCCGGGCTGAGGTTCACCCGCAATGAGCCGTCCAATCCCCAGAAGTGGGCATTGGTTTGGTCATAAT
>JAYUVL010000494.1:0-7095 GCA_043754075.1 Cytophagales bacterium
GTAAAACCAAAATTTTTTAAACCACTTCTTTTTCAGTATAGAGACCGTGGCTCAAACGAGAACCACGGTCTTTATAGCTTGATCATCCAAAAATACTACTTACAAGCAGCGTCGTCGGAGTCTTTTTGTACAACTTTGAACTCAACGCGACGATTGAGCGCCATATTGGGATCATTGCGTTTGCCATTTACTTCGTTGGGAACAATTGGGCTGGTTTCACCAAAGCCTTTGGTCACTACCCGTGCTTCGGCTATCCCTTTGCTCAAGAGATAACGCTTGGCTGCATCGGTACGGCGTTGTGAAAGTGCTTGGTTGAAAGCATCATTGCCACGGTAATCGGTGTGACCCTCTACACTCACGCTCACAGATGGATAATCCTGCAGGAATTTAATCACCTTGTCCAATTCTGTGCGAGCTTTTGGCAACAAAGCCTCATCGAGTTCTTTCGGAGTCGTGTTGCGTGGGCGGGCTGTATTAAAGTTGATGTTGTCAAACTGAATCCGGCTCAAATCGTAGAGCATGATTTCACGGTTTATAGTATCACCAGCTTTCTTGTTGGTCAAGTCAATAGAGATAACTGCTGGCTTGTATTGGTCGGCAGTACCTTGGGCACAGTACGTTGTCCCATTTTTCAGCATTGCCTCGTACTTACCGGGTCCAATTTTCTTTTGGTCGGTTACTTTACCTTTTGAAGCATCGTTGGGTGTGATGCCTACGTTACCATTTTCAATGGCATCACGGGTCAAACCGTCGATAACTGCAATGGTAGCTTTAACATTGGCACCCGCAATCACAATGGTTTTCTCACAGTCACCAGCATCAAAGCCGTTGGTAAGGTCTGAATACACCACCACCGGCTCACTGTCAGTTACTTCAATCGTAAACTTATACTTGTTTCCTTCAGTGATGACGGTAGAAAACTTGCCATCGTTGGCACGCTTCACGTAGCTCAAAGAAGGGCGGGTTTCATTATCCACTTTGATTACTGCGGTAGGCACTGGCTTACCTTCACTATCCACCAGCATGGCTTGGAAGTTACAAGTGCGCTTGGGCTTTATGCCATCAGGCATAGGGATGGTAAAAAGCTCCGAAGAAGCTCCTTGGTAGGCAGTATAATAAGCTACCACATGGGGCTCATCGTCCATGGCCACCGCTACCAACACTTCGGGCTGGTAAGAGTACATGGTAGTTTTCACCAAGGGTTCAATATCGGCGGGCTTGGGCTCTTCCCAAGCACCACCAGCTTGTACCCTAGAATAGTATAAATCAAAATCATTTGAACGTTTGGGGCTGCCACCACGACGGGTAGAAGAAAAAACGATCGACTCGTTATCGGGCATGATGCGTACATGGGCTTCGCAACCAGCATTGACAGGCGAAGGAAGTTCTTCAGGGGCACCAAAGTTGCCATCAATGTCAGCTTTGGAAACCATCAATTTGTAGCATTGTGCACCTTTCTGGTCATTGCCCTTCTTTACAAAATAGAGGCGTTGGCCATCCGAAGATACAGAAGGAAATCCTTCGTAATCACCGCTGTTGACACTGCCACCGATGGTAGCGGGAGCACCCCATTCACCATTGGCTTCTTTCTTGGACATGTAAAGATCCTCGGAGCCACCACCAAACTTGGCGTGGAAATACAGCGTTGACCCGTCATAAGAAATGAACGGCCCACCGATGAAATCACCTTCAGCGGCCTTGCTGTTGATAGATTCAATGGGAGCTGGTTCCATCCAGAAACCAGTCACAGTATCACGTTTGGCTTGCCACAGACGATAGGTCTCCCAATTTTTCCCGCCGCGGTTGGTCTGATAAACCAAGGTGTTGGCATCAGGGCTGATGGCCGGTGAATATTCATCATGCAAAAGCGTGTTGATGATATTCGGCATCCGCTCGCGCCTTGGTTGTACGTCCCTTTTATAGATTCGGTCGGTTACTTTGGTCGATGATATTTGTCTCTGCGCCAAGACATCAGTGCCAAGCCCGACGGCCAGCAGAAATGCCAGACTTAGATAGTTTACTTTTTGTTTCATAGGTTTAAGTATTAGATTAGGTTAACTTCAAGGTTATGGACTAGATAATGATAAACAGGGTAGATAAAATCGAACCAAAAATAGGTGTAAAAACCGTAACAATGCAACATTGCCACCTAAATTTATTCTTCACCACATTGACAAACAAGCCAACTGGTGCTTTCTCTATCCGCTAAGACGCAAATTTACGCGAATTCGGGACATTTAATCAAGCCTACTTCTAAATTTTAATTTTTTGGTGTAGCTTCCCGCCATATTCATCTTGTCCCAACAACACACTCGCCAAGTAGATATGGAACTGAAAAGGGCTTTCGATTTTATTTATTACCAACTCGAGAATTATCCTCGAACCGATGCCATTAATGCCAAGCAAAACGGAAAATGGGTGAGCCACTCTACCCAAGCCGTAGTTGATACGGCCAACCGACTGAGCATCGGCCTATTGAAATTGGGCCTTGTCAAAAATGACAAGGTGGCCATTATTTCCCCCAACCGCCCCGAATGGAATTTTGCTGATCTGGCCATCCAACAAATTGGTTGTATTGGTGTGCCAATGTACCCTACCATCACGGTAGAGGATTACAAGTACATTTTCCACCACGCCGAGGTAAAGGCGGTGTTTGTGGCCGACCGTGATCTGTACAATAAGGTCAAGATTGCCACTGAGGGCATGGAGCTGTACGCCATTTATTCTTTCGATAAAGTGGAGGGCGTGGCCCACTGGACGGAGTTGGAGCAGTTGGGCAAGGGCGAAGATGTCAAGCAATTGGACAGCCACAAAGCAGCAGTGCGAGAAACCGATCTGCTGACTTTAATTTACACCTCCGGCACCACTGGCCGGCCCAAGGGGGTAATGCTGACCCACCGCAACATTGTGAGCAATACCATAGCCACCTGTGTGAGTTTCACCCACGTTGAAAGCGGCAAAGATCGCGCTTTGAGTTTTCTGCCACTCTGTCACATCTACGAGCGCACTGGCACTTACGTAGATATGTACATGGGCTTGGGGATCTACTACGCCGAGAGCATGGAAACCATTGCGGCCAATTTGCAAGAAATAAAGCCCCATACTTTTAATACAGTGCCCCGGTTGTTGGAAAAAGTATATGACAAAATAGTGGGCAAGGGCATGGAATTGACCGGTATCAAGCGGAAACTGTTTTTCTGGGCCTTGGAACTGGGCCTGCGCTATGAGCCGCACAAAGATTTTGGTGGATGGTACGATTTTCAGCTCAAATTGGCCAACAAGATCATTTTTAGCAAATGGCGCGAAGCATTGGGGGGCAACATCAAGTCGATCCAATCTGGGGCAGCAGCGTTGCAGCCACGGTTGGCCCGCGTGTTCTGGGCGGCGGGCATCCCCATCAGCGAAGGTTATGGCATGACCGAAGCTTCACCGGTGATCACCTCGGCCCAGATTGATCCCAAACTGATGCGGGTTGGCACGGTAGGATCGGCCCTAAGCGGGGTGGAAATCAAAATTGCCGAAGATGGTGAAATTTTGTGCAAAGGGCCCAACGTAATGGTCGGCTATTACAAGGAACCCGAAATGACTGCCGAAACCCTCAAGGATGGCTGGCTGCACACGGGGGATGTGGGCGAGTTGCTGGAGGGCAAATATCTCCGCATCACCGACCGCAAAAAGGAAATGTTCAAAACGTCGGGCGGTAAATACATTGCTCCGCAAGTGTTGGAAAACAAGTTCAAAGAGTCAATGTTGATCGAGCAGATCATGGTGGTGGGCGAAAACCGCAATTTCCCCTCGGCCTTGGTGGTGCCTTTCTTTGACGGATTGAAGGAATGGTGCAAACTGCACAACCTGAACTACACCAACGATGCGGAAATGGTGCGGCATCCCAAAGTAGTCGAAAAAATTGGGACCGAGATCGATCGCTACAACCAAGGTTTTGGCCAATGGGAGCAGGTGAAAAAGTTTCAAATATTGCCCGCTTCGTGGGGCATTGACAGTGGTGAACTGACCCCGACCCTCAAATTGAAGCGACGGGTGATCAACACCAAGTATCAAAACCTGATCGAGCAAATGTACACCCGCTCTTAACCGGGAGGTTTTCAAAAAGCAAAAGCCTTGTCAACACCAATGACAAGGCTTTTGCTGTTCTTGCCCCTACCGGCAAACCTACAGCTCGAACTTTAGGCCATCAAAGGCCAAGGCAACATTGGGGGGCAGTTCCCGACTGACTTCGGCGTGGCTCCCCATTTGGTGGCTCAGGTGGGTGATGTACGCTTGGCGGGGCTGCACTTTGGCAATAACGGCCAGTGCTTCACCCAAACTGAAATGCGAAATGTGGGATTCTTTCTTGAGTGCGTTGATGATCAACACCTCGGTGCCCACCAGCTTGGCCATTTCTTCTTCGGCAATAAAATTGGCATCGGTGATATAGGTGAAATTGCCAACGCGAAAACCGAAAACCGATAGGGTATGGTGCTGGACCAAAATGGGGAGGATGGTAGTATTACCCACTTCAAATGCCTGGTTGCCGATCTCGAACAACGCCACACTGGGAATGCCCGGATATTTGATCGGGGAAAAAATGTAGGAAAACTCCAGTTTCAACTGCTCCATGACCTCTCGACGGCCATAGATGGGCATATCCATTTGCTGTTTGAAATTGAAGGCCCGCACATCGTCCAGCCCGGCTGTGTGATCTTTGTGCTGATGGGTAAACAAAATGGCATCCACGCGCTGAATGTTTTCGCGAAGCATCTGCTGGCGGAAGTCTGGGCCAGTATCCACCACCAAACCAATGCCATCCACCTCAATGTAGATCGAGCAGCGCAGCCGTTTGTCGCGAAAATCCAGCGACCGGCAGACCGGACAACTACAAGCAATGACGGGTACGCCCTGCGACGTGCCCGTACCCAACATGGTAATTTTCATTTAAGACAATCGTAATTCCAAGAGACGTTTTTTACTTTTTTCCGAAAGCAACGCCTCATCAAATGGGATAATACGGATAATTTCAGCTAAACTATATATTTTACCTTCCAATGTAAAATATTTATTTATGATAATCACTTTAGATTCATTTAGCACGCAATACCCCGACTTAAAATTCCCCTTTTCATAGCGAAGCAAATAATCAGTTTCCGCAACGATCTGTTCCAGACTTTCCAAAAAGGGTTTGGTAAATTTGAGCATGGGACTACAAATAAGGGCCACTGACCATGTTATCAGCTAAACCGCCACCCGGGTAACCGTTTCTACCAATAAATCAAAGTTGATGGGCTTTTGGATGTATTCATTGATCCCAACTGCCTTAAACTCTTCCATTGTGTAGTTTCTGGCATTGCCCGTGATCGCAATGATGGGAATATTTGCTTTTTGGACATCTTCCAGTCGGCGCATTTGGCGCGCACACTCCATTCCATCCATCACGGGCATGTTGATGTCCAATAAAACAACATTGCAAGTGTTGTTTTCCAAATAATTGAGCACCTCTTGGCCATTTTTGACCGAAACAATCTCATAGTTTTGCGACTGGAGTACCTTTTTGGTTATATTCTGGATCACTGAACTATCTTCAGCTACGAGCACCTTCTTGGGTTGCGACATAAAGTAAAAGTTGAATAAATTTGACCAAACTGTTTTTATAAATCTTTGGGCAGCCAAATATAAAAATTTAAACCTAGAAATGTGCAAGTTTGTTTGTTGGCAGGTGTTGTTGCGAAATGAAGCATTGACTATTTTTGTTGGTGTGATTAACAAGCTGTTTTCTTTCAGGCGTTGTTACAAAATGAAGCATTGACCCATTTGTTCTTTGTGCATGATCAAACCCCGTCCATCGTGTTTACAAATCTTTGATCGCCCAGTTGGACGGCGTTGGGTAATTCCAGATGTACATGGGTACTGCCAAACGCTCAAGACATTGGTGACCAACCAAATACAACTGACCAAATCGGATCAATTGTTCCTGCTCGGCGACTACATTGATCGTGGGCCGGACAATGCCGGCGTAATTGATTTTATTTTGGAACTGCAACAAACCGGCTATCAAGTGTATGGCATCTTGGGCAACCATGAAGACAACCTAATCCACGAGTTTGAGCTGCATCGCCAGACCCACCCCCGCCTCACTTGGACCAAGTGGATCGAGGCAATAGATCTACTGGACGAACACCAAAACATCCATCCCATGTATTTTCAGTGGCTGACCAGTTTGCCCTATTACATCGAGCTGGATCATTTTTATTTGGTCCACGCTGGCTTTCGCTTCGATAGTCCCCACCCATTTACCGACTATGACGCGATGCTGCGCATTCGGGGCTTTCAGCAAAACCCCACGGGCAAGACCATCATCCACGGCCACCAGCCGACCAACCTCAACATGATCGAGGCCAAAATCCGCCAGCGCAATAACATTATCCCACTAGACAACGGGTGCTATGCAGGCCGCAGCCAACGCGAAAATGGCATCCCCCCTTCACTTTGGCAACGGGGCAAGCTCCTCGCCCTGGAATTGAACAGTTGGCAGCTTTTGTGCCAAGAGAACATCGGGTAGCGGCACTCCCCCACTCAAGCAAAGCGTGCTATGGACAAATGGGGCAGGCAAGCCAAACTGGCTGGTTGGTGCAGCACCAGCTCAGCGGCCAGTTTGCCGGTCACAGGGCCCAAACTCAGGCCCATCATGCCGTGACCCGTGGCCACGGTCACATTCTTGGGGTGGGCCATCCGCCCAATGTACGGCAAGCCATCGGGCGAGCAGGGGCGAAGTCCGCGCCAAACTTGGTCCACGGTTGGCATTTTTACTTGGAGCGAAGGATAGAAGCGATTGACTCCCTGCACGATACCCTGCACCCGGTTCAAGTTAACGGACAGATCGGTGCCCGCAATTTCCATCGTGCCGGCAAACCGCAGGTCGCGTCCCATCGGGGTGGCCGTGGCCCGCGCCTCCAGCAAAATGGCCGGGATATTGACTTGCCCTACCGCATCGGCCAGCATAAAACTGTACCCTTTGCCACCTTGCAGGGGCAGGTTCAGCCCCAGTTTTTGGGCCAATGTGCCCGACCATGCTCCCCCCGCCACCACAATCTCGTCGAAGGT
>JAYUVL010000495.1:0-14296 GCA_043754075.1 Cytophagales bacterium
AACAAAAGGTCGTTTTGAGCAGCCAATTCCACCATCCTTTTTTGGTTGGGCGAACGAGGCTTAATTGGTTCGCCCTTGATCCCATAAATAATGATTTCGCTGTCCGCTTCATGGGCAGCAGGCTCATCGGGCTGGCGGTTGACGTAGCCCTGCACTGTTTCAGCGGTTACTTTGCCATATTTATGGTAGTGATCCAGCAGGTGGTTGACCACTTCATTGATCCGCACGATCTCGGGAGTGCTGCCCTTGATGCGCAGCTCGCTCCCCCGCGAAATGATTTTGCTATGGGGAAACGCCAAGGTCATTTCCCGCAAGGTGCTATTCTCTACCCCCAAAAAATCAAGCAGGGATACATTGTCCAAGTGAATAACTTTTTCTACCAAAAGAAAACAAAGTTAATGGTTAACATTGATTACGGGCCGATTTGCCATTGGGCAAACATACTTAAGTCCGCCAACAAAACTCAGGGTGATGGGCAAAAGTTCACCTTTTCCTTAGGCTTCGGCCTCAAATTTAATGTAGGCGGGCAAGCGCTCACGCTGCAAGAAATTGGGGTAGGTGCTAAAATATTTCTTGGCCACCTCTTGTAGCACCATTTCGCGAAGTTCTTGAATGTTTTCCCGCTCGATCGCCGAAATGAACACGGCCCGGGGCAATTTGCCCAAGTACATCCGCTTAAGTTGTGCAATGCTTACTTTCCCATTGACCACTGCCGGGGCCAATACCAATTCAGTACCGTGCCCAGTTATCGGACCAGCATCCAAATCCATTTCTTCAGGTTCATAATCCAGCGGATCGCCGTCCAGCTCCCCAAACTCTGCCGCCGAAAAAACATCGGCTTCGGGGTTTTGGTAGGCATCGATCTTGTTGAACACCAAGATTATGGTTTTATCGGCAGCCCCGATCTCGGCCAAAGTTTTGTTGACTACCGCTATCTGGTCCTCAAACGATGGATGGGAAATGTCCACCACATGCAGGAGCACATCGGCCTCCACGATTTCGGACAGCGTGGACTTGAAGCTCTCAACCAGCGTAGTGGGCAATTTGCGGATAAACCCCACGGTGTCAGTCAGCAGGAAAGGAATGGTTTCCAGCACGACCTTGCGCACGGTGGAGTCCACAGTGGCAAAGAGTTTGTTTTCGGCAAATACATCGGCTTTGGTCAGCAGGTTCATCAGGGTTGATTTGCCCACGTTGGTGTAACCAACCAAGGCCACCCGGATCATGGAGTCGCGGGATTTGCGCTGGGTTTCGCCCTGTTTCTCGATTTTGTTCAATTGGGCGCGCAACAGGGCTATCTGATCACGGATAATCCGGCGGTCGGTTTCCAGTTCGCGCTCGCCGGGGCCACCGCGCGTACCGCGTCCACCAGCTTGACGCGAAAGGTGGGTCCACATGCGCGTGAGGCGGGGGAGCATATACTGCAACTGGGCCAGCCCCACCTGCGTGCGGGCTTGCAAAGTGCGGGCGCGGAGCAAGAAGATTTCGATAATGAGCATGGTGCGATCCATGACTTTACAGTTCAACTCTTTTTCCAAATTGCGCATCTGGGAACTGTTCAGGTCATCGTCAAAGATCACCATACTGGGCTGCTCGGCCTGGACAAAGGCAAAAATCTCTTGCAATTTGCCCTTGCCCACAAAAGTGCGGGGGTGGGGCCGCATGAGTTTCTGCCGGAATTTTTTGAGGGTTTTGATCCCTGCCGTCTCAGCTAAAAAAGCCAGTTCGTTGATATATTCGGCTGCTTGTTCCTCGGTTTGCCGCTGCGTTACCACTGCCACTAGCACTGCCGTTTGTTGACCTTGGACAGTTGATATAGGTTCTTTCTGCATGAAAGCAATGAAATGATTTGTAAGACCGACTTAAGAAAATAGATAGCACCAAGTTTGGGGTTTTACCCAGAGGGGATGGCTCAGATGGGCTGGCGCAACATAAACTCTTTGCGCAATAGCTGATCGCCCCGTTTCACTTTGACAATGACCTTTTTACCCGGTTTGCTATGAAAAAGTTCCGTAAAATCGTTTAAAATGAGCGAAACTGCCTTTCGGCCATTGATTTCAGTGATTTCATCTCCTCTTTGGAGGCCCGCCTCGGCAGCCGGCGTATTGGGACTCACCTCGGAGATGAGGAACATGGGCAGACCGGGAATCGGGGTGGCCAATTCAATGCCGCTCAGGTTGTAATAGAAAGGCCGCCGAAATTCGGCATTGGGTTTCAGGTAGAGACGGTTGTTTGGATAGTCGATCACTACGTGAAAACGTCTCAGAATGTCGCCCCCAATCTGGCCATTGCGATGCACCGTGCCAGTGATCTGGCGAATGGAGGAGGAATCGGGAAAAGAGGCGGTAAGATTTTTGAACTTGTACTTGCCCAGTTCCAGGGACTTGAGCCGGCCCAATTCACCATGGATCTCTCCACTTAGCCCTTGGCCGAGGTAGGCCCGCATGGTTTTGGCGGGCAAAGTGATGCCCGGATGGGACTGGGGATTAAGCGAAATGGCATAGCTGGCCCCGGTGTCCACCAATAATTTCGTTTTGACTTTGTTCCCATTTTCCATTTCCACCCAGGTCTCGATGTAGGGCTTGCCGTCATCGATCACTAAAGGGATCATGGCGCCTGGTGGAGTGCGGCGGAAAGTCTCCGGGCGGTAGAGCACGATAGTGTGGGCGTCATAACGGATCTCGGCCACAAAATTCTTGAACACGTCATAACCGATGATGCCGTGGACGCGCGTCCCCAGTTTGGTGGAAAGAGTAAAAATATCTTCGGTTAGCACTAATATATCGTGGTTGTCACCCCGAATAGTGGGCAAAATATCAAAACGGTTGCCATAGGAAAGCAGGGCGTCCAAGTCTTCCCCGTCGCCCAAGCCCCGGATTTTTACTTTGCGGGTCCCGTTAAGTTGCAGCTCACTATCGCCCAACCCGGTAATCAGCGCGGTTTTTACCCCCGTATCCAAGATGAAACGCATCGTATCGGAACCGTTGATGTGCAGGGGGATTAAAATCAGGTTGTTGATAAACCGGAAAGGAATCTCTACCGAACGGGTCTTGGAGGTGAAATAAAAATGGTTGCGGACGAAGGTGGGCTTGTCAATGGCTGTTTTTTTAACCATTCCACACCCATCAAGGCATAGAACCATCCCCAATAGGACTAATCCAAAGCCTAAACCGCCAGATTTGCGAAGTAAATTTTTGTCATCTAGGTTGTTCATTGGTTTAAAAATTAACCGGTCATACGGGCAAACAGCCTTGCACTAAATCTGGAGCTGTACCACTGAGTGAAGTTAATGTGTTTGCCCAAAAAAACCTAACGATTTATCAAAGCAGATTGTTGTTAGTGCCCAACCGCCAGCATTTCTGCCCCAACAACCAACGGTTCCCCAACCTGATATTGGAATGTCGATCGGCTTGGGCTAATTTTGCCGCCTCATTGTGGTAAACTACTTTAGGAATGGCTGGCAAAAGGGTTGATCTAGAAATTAAAAATATTACCATTTCTGAAATGACCTTGGAAGGCAAGGGCATTGCCCGGCACGAGGGAATGGTCGTTTTTGTGGAAAAATGTGTGCCCGGCGATGTGGTGGACATCCAAGTTTTTCACCGCAAAAAGAACTACATGGAGGCCCGGCCCCTAGTGTTTCATTTTCGCTCCCCCCTGCGCCAAACGGCCCATTGCAAGCACTTTGGGGTTTGTGGCGGCTGTAAGCTGCAACACGTCCAATACCAGGCCCAGCTGAATTTCAAGCACCAGCACGTGATCGATGCACTCCAACGGTTGGGCAAAATCGAGATTGGGGAAGTGCTGCCCATTCTGGCCGCCCCTACTACTCAGTATTACCGCAACAAACTCCAGTTTTCGTTTGCCACCAAACGGTGGTTTACCGAAGAAGAGATCCAAACCACTGAAAAGATCATCGATAGCACCGGCGTTGGTTTCCATATTCCCGGCCGGTTCGACAAGGTGCTGGACATCGACCACTGCTACCACCAACCCGACCCTTCCAACGATTTCCGCCAAGCCCTCAAAGGATTTGCCCGCGAGCACCGATTGGAATTTTTTGATACTTGGTTCCAAAAAGGATTTCTGCGGAATATGACCATTCGCAATACTACCTTGGGTGAATGGATGCTCATCTTGCAATTTTTCGAAAATATCCCCGAAAAAGTACAGTTGGTGATGGAATTTCTCAAGCAGCGATTTCCTGAACTCACCTCGCTCTATTATGTGATCAACGCCAAGGGCAATGACACCTTTGACGACTTGGAAATGCAACTCTACCACGGCAAACCGTTCATTACCGAGCGGATGGAAGATTTATATTTCCGCATCGGGCCCAAATCCTTTTTCCAGACCAATGCCCACCAGGCCGTAGAACTGTACCGCATCACCCGCAACTTTGCGGGGCTGACTGGCCAAGAAATCGTGTACGATCTTTACACTGGCACTGGCACCATTGCTTGTTTTTTGGCCCATCAGGCCAAAGAAGTGATCGGCGTGGAATACATCGCCGCCGCGATAGAAGATGCCAAACTGAATGCCCAAGCCAACGGCATCACCAACACCCATTTTTACGCTGGTGATATGTCGGAGGTATTGCTGGACAAATCACTGCTGGCCCGGCACCCGGCCCCCGACGTGATTATCACCGACCCCCCACGGACGGGAATGCACCCCTTGGTAGTGGACTCGCTGCTTATGACCGACTGCCCGCGCATTGTGTACGTAAGCTGCAACCCCGCTACCCAAGCCCGGGACCTGGCCCTGTTGAGCGATAAATATGAGGTGAAAAAAGTCCAACCGGTGGATATGTTCCCGCACACTGCCCATATCGAGAATGTGGCCCTGTTGGAACTCAAAACCGAATTTAAGCAAGCCTAGAACCGATTTCCGGCGTATTTTTGTCCACCATACCAATCAACAACACCATGTGGCTACGTATCCTGATTGTATTGGGTTGTGTGGTTTTGTTTGCCCAGTGCAACAACCAGAAACCTGCCCAAATTTCGTCTGACTCAGAAAATCCCCTTTTCACCCGTTTAAATCCTGCATTGACCAAGGTAAACTTTGCCAACAACCTGAGTGACTCGGGCGATTTTAACCTGATCGATTACCTCTATTACTATAATGGGGCCGGGGTGGCAGCAGGCGACATCAACAATGACGGCCTGACCGATTTGTTCTTTACCTCCAACCGTGAAAAAAACCGCCTGTATCTCAACAAGGGCAATTTTCAGTTTGAGGACATCAGCGAAAAGGCGGGCATTGGGGGCTTTGCCGATTGGAAAACCGGGGCCAGCATGGCCGATGTGAACGGTGACGGCCTGCTGGACATTTACGTCTGCGCGGTGGGCAATTATAAAGGACTGGAAGGCTCCAATGAGCTTTATATCAACAATGGCGACCTCACTTTTGCCGAAAAAGCGAGCGACTACAACCTCGACTTCACCGGTTTTGCCACTCAGGCAGCGTTCTTTGACTATGACAAAGATGGCGATCTGGATGTCTATTTGCTCAACCACGCAGTGCACACCTCCCGCTCCTACGATCGCGTAAGCACCCGCGAACTGCGCAACAATGAAGCAGGAGACTACCTGTTCCGCAACGAACTGATCAGCAGGGAGCCTCCGGCCAAAAAGGGGCGCAATCCCAAGGCGTTCACCGACGTATCGGAAAAAGCGGGCATTTATGGTGCACCGATGGGCTATGGCCTAGGAGTGGTCGTGGCCGATTTCAACAACGATGGCTGGGAAGATCTCTATGTGTCAAATGACTTTCACGAAGACGACTACTATTATATCAACAACAAAAATGGCACTTTTGCCGAGCTGGGCAAAACAGCGCTCCCCCATACCAGCCGCTTCTCGATGGGCTGTGATGCCGCCGACCTGAACAACGACGGCTACCAAGATCTGATGACCTTGGACATGTACCCCGAGGAAGAAACGGTGGAAAAAACCTCGCTGGGCGAAGATCCGCTGGACATTTTTATGATGAAATTGTCCTACGGCTATAATTACCAGTACAGCCGCAACTGCCTCCAACTCAACCTGCAAAACAACCGGTTTGCCGACATTGCTTTTTTGGCGGGGGTGGCCTCCACCGACTGGAGCTGGAGCACGCTCTTGGCCGACTATGACAACGATGGGGTCAAAGATATTTTTATCACCACGGGCATTGTCCACCGGCCCAACAACTTGGATTACGTCAAGTTTGCCTCCGACGACTCCCTGCGCTATGCCATGGAAACCTCCCGGTACTTGGATCAAAAAGCCTTGGCCATGATGCCCCAAGGCAAGGTGCACAATTATGTGTTCCAAGGATCGCCCAGCCTGAAATTTACCGACAAATCCCAAGCATGGGGCTTGAGCGAGGCCAGTTTTTCCAACGGGGCCGCCTATGCCGATTTGGACAACGATGGCGATCTGGATTTGATCACCAACAATATCAATGAGCCAGCGGGCATTTACCGGAACAACAGTGACAAAAACGGAGAGCATAATTACCTGAAAATAAAATTGGAAGGCAACGGGGCCAACCGTTTTGGGGTGGGGGCCAAAGTGATCCTCAAAACCAAAGACGGCGCGCAGTTGCAGCAGCTCGCCCCAGTGCGGGGCTTTCTCTCCTCGATGGAACCGGTGTTGAATTTTGGTTTGGGCAAAAACCAACAAGTGGATTCGCTGATCGTGATTTGGCCCGACTTCAAAATGGAAGTCAAATTAAACGTGCCCACCAACACCACCCTCACCCTCAAGCAAAACCAGGCCCAACTAGACGGCCAGCAGTTCCGTTTCGCTCCTGCGGCCACCCCGTGGTTTGAAGATGTGACCGACCAAAGTAAATTAACTTATCAGCACCGGGAAAACACCTATTATGATTTTGGCCGCGAACCGCTCGTACCTTTCAAATTATCGACCGAAGGGCCCAAAATGGCAGTGGGCGATGTGAATGGCGATGGGCTGGATGACGTTTACCTCGGTGGGCCCAAATGGCAAGCGGGCGAACTACTGATCCAGCAAGCCAAAGGCGGATTTGTGCCCAGCCAACAAACAGCCATTACAGCCGATTCCACCTACGAAGATGTGGATGCCGTTTTTTTTGATGCCGATGGCGACAAAGACCTTGACTTGTACGTAGTTTCGGGCGGCAATGAATTCTATGGCCAGATGGTGGAGCAATTTGACCGCCTGTACCTCAACGACGGCAAGGGCAACATGGCCAAGAGCGCGCTCCCGCCCATGTATGACAATAAAAGCTGCGTACGCCCCACCGATGTGGATGGCGATGGCGATCTGGATCTGTTTGTCGGGGGGCGGGTCACTGGCTACCAATACGGTGTGGCCCCCAACTCTTACCTGCTCATCAATAACGGCAAGGGCCAATTTGCCGATCAGACCGACCAGCTCGCGCCCCAGCTCCGCAAGGTGGGTATGGTGACCGATGCCCGCTGGTTGGATCTCGACAATGACAAGGACTTGGACTTGATGGTGGTGGGCGATTGGATGCCCGTCCAGTATTTTGCCAATGAAAAGGGCAAACTGAGCACTGCCGCATTGACGTTCAATGCGGCCCCCCCTGCAACTGGGACCCGCCAGCTATCCGGGTTCTGGCAGACCGTCCAAGCCGCCGACTTTGACCGCGACGGCGATCTGGACTTGGTGGTGGGCAACTTGGGCACCAACAACAAGTTCCAGAAATCGCCAAATTCCTCCCTCAAACTTTTCGTTAAGGACATCGACCACAATGGGCGGTTGGAACACATCCTGGCTTACAACCGGAACGAAGACTGGTACACGGTTGCGTTCAAGGACGAACTGGGCAAGCAACTACCCAGCATCATCAACAAGCGCTTCACCAACTACCAAAGTTTTGGCGGTCGGCAATTGAACGATATTTTGACCAAGGCCGAACTGGACAGTGCCCTCGAATTACGGGTGGATTGCTTTGAATCGGTTTACCTGGAAAACCTTGGCCAACAAAAATTTATGGTCAAACCCTTGCCAATGGCCGCTCAAATGTCTAAAATTTTCACCTTTTTGGTGGAAGATCTGGATGGCGATGGTCTGTTGGACATCCTGCTGGGGGGCAACTTGTATGGAGCCAGCATGTACCAAGGCCGTTACGATGCCAGCTATGGACTGCTTTTGCGCGGGGACGGCAAAGGAAATTTCAGCCCGATAGCGCCCTCAACGAGCCAGTTTGTGGTGGATGGCGAGATGCGCGACATCCAAAAAGTACGCACGCCAACCGGCCAAGCTTACTGGGTCACCCGCAATGGGGCTGGGGTGCGCATATTCAAAAAAACCGCCAAACTAGCCCCAGTCCAGTGATCTGAGGAAGCAAAAGCGGCCGCGAGCCACCCCGCAACAAAAATCTTGGTATATCTTTGCCACCAGAAACAATCTAACTATCACACATGAGTTTATTGGTCATCGGTTCAGTCGCTTTTGATGCCATTGAAACCCCATTTGGAAAAACCGACAAAATTATTGGGGGTGCTGCCACTTATATTTCACTATCTGCGTCTTATTTCACCAAAAAAGTAAATTTGGTAGCAGTAGTTGGTTATGATTTCCCCGATTCAGACATTGCCCTGTTGCAGGAGCACGGCGTGGACACCACTGGGCTGCAAATCAAGGCAGATGAGAAGTCCTTCTTCTGGGCTGGCCGGTACCACAACGATATGAACAGCCGCGACACATTGGTCACTGAACTCAATGTTTTGGGCACTTTTGATCCCATCGTCCCGGAAAGTTACCAAGATTGCGAAGTTCTAATGCTGGGCAATTTGGCCCCCACCGTACAGCGCACAGTGATTGAGCGGCTCCGCAACCGCCCCAAGTTGATTGTAATGGACACCATGAATTTTTGGATGGACGTGGCTTGGGACGAATTGTTGCAAACCCTCAAACTGGTGGATGTGATTTCGGTCAATGATGAAGAGGCCCGCCAACTCACCAAGGAGTATTCGCTGCGCAAAGCCGCCGCCAAAATCCAAGCGATGGGCCCCAAATATGTGATCATCAAAAAAGGGGAGCACGGCGCTCTCCTGTTCGGTGAAGGCAAAATATTCTTCTGCCCCGCTCTGCCATTGGAAGAAGTGTTTGACCCCACCGGCGCGGGCGATACGTTTGCAGGTGGATTTGTGGGTTATTTAGCCAGCACTGGCGACTATACTTTTGACAATATGAAACGTGCCTTGGTTTTTGGTTCGGCCATGGCCTCTTACTGCGTCGAGAAATTCGGAACTGAGCGCATTGTTGGCCTTAAACAAGCCGATGTAGATGCCCGAGTGGGTGAGTTCATCGACTTGATGACGGTGGAACACCTGCTGTAAGCTTTGCTGAAACATCGCCACTTCCAACTCCCGGGGATTTTGCAAGTCCCCGGGAGTTTTTGATCCTACAATTGGCCATGCCCCACTAAAATTGGTTTGAGACCAATAAACATGGGCAAATCCTTGGAGACCGGGCGGCCCAAAAGCGTTGATGGCACCGATTATTGCCAACTTACCCCCTTTGCAAACATTCTTGGCGGTTGGGGAATCGCACAATCTGGCTCAACAAAGCCCTATTCTGACTTCCGGGGGTAAAAAAACAAGGTGGCCCGGTGCTTTTTGACATCCTCGCCGAGCGTGTAGTACCCCGTTCCTGCCCGGTCAAACGCAATGGCTTCGCCCCGGCGCTCCTCTTTGTAGGGCAAGAGCAACGGCGGGCGGCGCAAAGCCTGCTCGACCGTTTCCCCGGCACGGCGCTGCCAATAGTACACCTCTTGGTAGCTTTTGAGCAATATTTCTTGACCACTGGCAGAAATATCGCCGCTGGTTATCATATTGAACGGCAACTCACCGATCAGCTGGGCGGTTGAAATCCCTTGCCAATCTTGTGGATAGGGCAATACGTACAGGTGAACGTGGCGCTCGCGCTTGGACACTACGTAAATATTGCGCGAAATGGGATCCACCAAAAGGGTTTCCGCATCGCGGTTGCCGTCGGGATAGCGAAACCGGAGTGTATCAATGGGCCCGATCGCGGGCCGTTGCCCTGGACCTGCCGTGGCCAAGTCTGGTTCCG
Organism: Cytophagales bacterium; assembly: GCA_043754075.1. GTDB lineage: Bacteria > Bacteroidota > Bacteroidia > Cytophagales > Thermoflexibacteraceae > JALONO01. The sequence continues at coordinate 10,074 of JAYUVL010000495.1, forward strand.
GCACACGGTAGATGTACTTGATCTCATACATGCTGTCATTGTCGCCAATATCGCCCAAGAACAGATAATAGGTGCTATCGATCCAGCAAGCGGCCATGTCCTCCCAATCGCGGGCGGTGGCCGGAAAAGTGTAAGTGCCCAGATCGGCCCCATCCTCGCCAATGAGGAAAAGCCGGGGGATATCGCCGCTGTCGTTGTGGCCCCAGAGAGCGGCCTGGCGGCCCTGAGCCGCCACCAACCCCGAAATTTCATCGGCCGCGGTGTTGCTCACTGCCCGGCGGGGCACGGGTGCTCCAAACTGCGCACCGGCTACCCCTTGGTGAGTAGCGGGCAGGTGGGCATACAGCCTGTCAAAATTGAACCAATGGGCAAACAGCCAGTAAACTACCCCAAAGCCAAGGCCATACACCAATAGCCTGTGTATAAATTTGATAATTGGCGATCCTGGTTTACTCTTTTTCATTTTTTCGCTACCTACCCCTTGCTGATAATCACACGAAGACAAGGCTTCGCAACAAAACTAGTAGCAAATACCACAATCCGATGGCTATTTGGCATTTTATCGCCAATTTTGTCCAACGACGATTGATACGACCCGTCTCCATCTCGCCTGTTGTCTGATTAGTGAACGCAAAACTCCCTGGGTCTCATGTTCGATATGATGAAAATGCTCGGTAAAGTAAAGGAAATGCAATCCAAACTGACCGATGCACAAGAAAAATTGAGTGGCATTATTGCCGAAGGCGAAGCGGGTGGTGGCCTTGTGAAAGCGGTTGCCAATGGCAAGAAGCAATTGATCTCGCTGGAAATCGATAAAGACTTGGCCCGGCCCGAAGATCTGGAAATGCTCCAAGATCTGGTAGTCGCGGCTGTAAACAAAGCCCTAGAAGCCGCCGAGATCAAGAGCAAAGAGTTTATGCAGAAAGAAACCGAGGGCATAATGCCCAACATTCCCGGAATGGATTTGGGCAGCCTAATGAACGGACAGTAAAGTCATTGGCCATGCACCACACGGCGGTTGTCATTCTCAACTACAATGGAAGACTTTTCCTGGAGCAATTCCTCCCTTCGGTGGTGGCAAACAGTGGTGGGGCTGAAATTGTAGTGGCCGATAATGGCTCGACCGACAACTCACTGGCTTACCTAGCCGAGGCCTTCCCTCAGGTGCGCTGCCTGCCCATGCCAGAAAACACTGGCTTCAGCGAAGGCTACAACCGCGCCCTACGACAAGTGGCGGCTGATTATTACGTGCTGCTCAACTCCGATGTGGAAGTAACGGCCAACTGGCTCGAGCCGCTCATCGCTCTGATGGACCGCGACCCCAGCATCGCCGCTTGCCAGCCCTGCATTCTCTCCCACCGCGACCGCAACAAATTTGAACATGCCGGGGCCGGCGGAGGTTTTATTGACCTGCTGGGCTATCCCTTTTGTCGGGGACGAATATTTGACACCGTAGAGTCAAATACTGGCCAATATGACGATACAGTGGAGGTTTTTTGGGCCACCGGGGCCTGCATGATGGTACGGGCCACCGACTACCATGCCCTGGGCGGTCTCGACCCCGATTTCTTTGCCCACATGGAAGAGATCGACCTGTGCTGGCGGCTCAAAAATGCGGGGCACCAGATTTACTACTGCGGCCAAAGCCAAGTTTACCACTTGGGCGGGGGCACGCTCCAATACGAACACCCGCGCAAGACTTATCTAAATTTTCGGAATGGCCTGATCATGTTGATCAAAAATCTGAACCGGGTTGAGTTCTTCCCCATTCTGCTTTTTCGGCTGATCTTGGATGGCGTGGCCGGGCTACAGTTTCTGTTCACCAAAGGCTGGCCCCACTGTTGGGCCATTGTTCAGGCCCACTTTTATTTGTACCGGCACTTTGGCCTATTGGCCCGCAAGCGCAAGCAAGCCCGGGCCACCGCCAAGGTATTCCATCATCCCCAAATCATGGACCATAGCCTGCTTTGGGACTACTACCTGCGCGGGCGCAAAACTTTTGGCCAATTGGACTTTCATCCCCAACGGCCCAAATGGTAAAATCACCCAACCATTTATGGTGAGCTATATGGACGCAGCCACACTGGAACTGGCCCGGCGGGCCTACCGAAAAGCCCGACGGACATTGTGGGGCACCCCCACCAAGGCCCAACTCTTTGGCCAGCCGATTCTGGCGGCAGCCCAGGGCAACGACCTGATCAAAACCCAGCTCCAGTCTGGGCAACCGCTCATGGTCTCCCGGTTGGGCACGGCCGAACTGATCTGCCTGACCAACTATGTCCAGATCCGCGAAATGGCCCAAACGGCCCCTTGGCTGCGCTGGTGGAAAGCCATTCAAGGCTACGATGCCGCTTGGCATCCCCGCGTGATCAAAGGCATATCGGTCAATGCCGGTTTCTTTCCTGCCACCGGGCCGATGCTAGATCGCTTCTGTGAGTTGTTTTTGGCCAGTATCGGCCACATCGATGTGCTGGGCGTATGGAACGAAGAAGAAGAAGACGCCTACTTCCACCGCCACTACTTCCCGCGCGCCCACTTGACCGAACTCCGCGCCATTGAACCTTATTACCACTCCGAGCCGTGGAGCCAAGCACTGGCCGGCAAACGGGTGGTGGTGGTCCATCCCTTTGCCCAGAGCATTGCCCACCAATATGCCCAGCGGGAGGCGCTGTTCCCCAACCCCAAAGTATTGCCCAGTTTTGATCTGCGGATTGTGCCGGCCGTCCAATCCATCGCCGGGCAAGTGCCCAGTGGTTTTCAAACTTGGTTTGAAGCTTACGACCAAATGTGCGCCCAAATCGCGGCCCAAGAGTACGATGTAGCCCTCATCGGGGCAGGGGCATATGGGCTGCCCTTGGCCGCGTTTGTCAAGCAGTCGGGCAAAATGGCCATCCATATTGGCGGCGCCACCCAAATCCTGTTTGGCATCCGGGGCAAGCGCTGGGACGACCACCCCGAGATCTCCCGTTTTTTTAACGCCCAATGGTCGCGCCCACTCGCGTCGGAAATCCCCCAAGGCTTTGGCAAAGTGGAAGAAGGCTGCTATTGGTAGTACCGGAATCTGGCGCACAATGGTGTCCCCAAAAACTGAACGGGGACGCCTTGAACCAATATTTGGTTTTGGTGTATCGTCACTCGGGCTGCAAATGAAATCGGTGGGCGAGGCATGGGCATTGGCCATAATTTCCAAGAAACCTTGCAGAAAGCCTGCCAGTCGCTCGCGATCCGCCGCCACGGCCTCGGCGCCGACGGCAAATAGGCCACCAAGGTGATGCTGGGCGAGAACAAAGTGACCAACTTTGAGTTCAACCCCCAGCGCAGCGGCTACGTCATCAAGATCCCCGTGTTCTCGTTCAACAAATTCCCCAATGTGAACAAAGAACTGAGGGCCGAAATAAAATCGACTGGCGAGCCTATCTACTTTATCGGAAAAGGCTTGGCAAAGGCGGAGATTTCTTAGCATAAAAGCCCAAATAAGTACAAATCCCCAATTATATTCCCAAAGTTCAATAAAGCACTTCTGCCCCGCTTTTCGCCAAGCTAATATAGACACCTGTTTTTATTGCTTCTCGTGGCGCAATTGTTCTATCTGCTCAATCGTTAAACTTGTGTGCTTGGCGATTTCTTCATTTAAAAGAGAAGTTTGAAAAAGGTTTTTAGCAATTTCAATTTGCTTACTCAATTCTGCTTGCTCTACTGCCTTTTCCACTGCTTTTTCCACTGCCTTTTCTACTGCCTTTTCTACGGCTTCTTTGATGAAAGTATTTTGGTCAAGCCAAAACTTTTGTTGGGCATCATAGTAGCCTTTTTCTTTTTCATCCAAATACATAGCGTCCAATTTTTGGCTTGCTTTGCGTATCTCCTTGATCTCGGCTAACTCTTTAGGCAAGGTTTTATTGTCGTATTTATGGGCATTATTCAGAAAGGTAATCCATCTTTCCAAAGTCGTATTGAGATTTTGTAACTTGCCTTTGTACTTTTTGAGTTCAATGAAGTACAAATCCAAATAATCTAAATCTTTGTGTTGTTCGTGCGTTTCACCATCTTTAAGGGTATAAAATCGATGGTATATTGTATCATCAAAGAAGTTAAAGTCCATTAAGCTGATGACAACACACTTTTTTAAGCCCGAATAGCCCAATTTACCTTGTTTTTCAAGTTGTGATAATCTTTCTGATTCATGTATTTGCTCGTTTGCAGTAGAAAGATCGCTGATATAATCT
>JAYUVL010000496.1:0-3243 GCA_043754075.1 Cytophagales bacterium
GCATATTGTTTGGCCATATGGGTGGTGAATGAATAAGTGTTTGCAATGTTGATTAATGCGGGCTACCGAGGAAGTAGGTAATGGGCGCCCCCCGGTTGGGTTGGAACAACTAACCGTTGACCGCGAGTTCTGCGGGCAACTTGTCCGACTCAACGAGCGGAAACGCTCGTACTTCGCCATCCATGCGGATCGATTGTTGGTCATTTCGTAGTTAAACTAACCAGATTTACAATTGTTCACTAATATTTACTTGGGCCGCACCACGGGCGGGCACGTAAGCCGATAACAGGGTAATGCCTATCACTGTGGCGCTCACATACAGGAAATCGCTGGCCACCAGTTTTACCGGATAAGCTTGGATTACTTGCGAGGTGACCCCCAGACCGATGAAGCCAAATTGTTGTTGCAAAAACACGATGACAAAACCGATTGCGAGGCCAATCGCGGCCCCAAACAGGGCAATCATCATCCCTTCGGTCAAAAATATTCGCTGAATGAGCCGGCGGCCTGCCCCGAGCGAAAAAAGCACGGCAATGTCTTTTTGCTTTTCAATGGCCAGCATAGTGAGCGAGAAAAAGATATTGATCGAGGCCACCCCGATCACAAACGATAAGGCCACAAAAACGAAAAGCCGCTCGATTTTCACTGCTTGCAAAATACTGGATTGCTGCTCGGTGCTGTTGAGCACGCTAAAAGTGGGCCCCAATTGTTTTTTGAGAACGGCCTGCACACTAGCGATCTGCTGAGGGTTGGTCGTTTTGATTTCCAGTGCCGTGCGGCGATCCCCATATTCCATCAATTGCTCGGCCCAAGCCAAGGGTACTAGCAAAGTATTGTTGTCAAATTGCTGCTCGATGGCCAATACTCCGCCGGGCAGAATGGGCTGCCGGGTGAAAGAATTCATCGGGTCGGTCAGGTTGACCTTGGCCCGGCGGCGGGGATACCAGCAGACAAGTCCTTTCATGTTGTCGGTCAGATCGATGGACATTTGGATCTGCACCCCCACGCCCAGCAGGGCACGTGGCTGGCCCCGGTAGTACAGCGCAAAATCTCCACTGATTAGTTTTTCGCCCAAGTTGTATTGTTCAGCAAAATTGTCGCTTACGCCTTTGACATTCACCGCCATCTGAACATCGCCGTAACGGAGCAGGGCATTGTCCTCCATCACTTCTGTGATTGCTTTCATCCCCGCAATGGCCCGCAAAACTTGGCGCAGGCTGTCGTTGACCACAAACGATTTGCCTTGGGTGGGCGCGATCTTGATTTCGGGATTGTAGGCGGTGTGCAGCCCAATGGTGAGCTGCTCGAGCCCGTTGAACACCGAGAGCACAATAATGAGGGAAGCGGTGCCCACCATTACCCCAATTACCGAAATAATAGAGATGATATTGATAAAGGTTTTCTTTTTTTTGGAAAACAAGTATCGGCGAGCAATAAACAGCGAGACATTCATGGGCAATGGCTGACCGGGCCACCAAAAGCCCTTGGGGGGTAAAGTTAGTAATTTATCGGGGAAAGCAAAAGGGGATAGGTAAACCACCTTGTTTTGGTGATCCTCAAACAGGTACAATGTTTTCTCTTGTCAGATCGTTGCCCCAATTACTAATACATCGTCAATCTGGTTGGTCGAACCTTTCCACTGCTCAAAGGTTCGCTGCAACAGGTGCTTTTGTGTCAAAATAGATTCGTGATGGATTTGGAACAAAAAGTCTCTCAATTTTCGTGAACCAAATTTCTTGCTGTTCTCTTCGCCAAATTGGTCCTGATAACCATCGGAATACAAATAAAAGGTGGTAGGAATACGCAATCCCTGCTCGTCTGCCAGCATGACGGTATGTTTGGTGAAAAGCCGCTCCGTTTCGCGCTGCTGGCCACCTATCGGCATCACATCGCCCTTGATGAAATGGGCTTGCCCGTTTTGCACATAAAAAAGTGGATTTTGTGCCCCGGCGAATTCTAAAATGTTGTTCTCCAGATCGATAGCACAGAGCGCCATGTCCATTCCATCATTCGTATTGGTTTCATCCTGCCGCAAAGTTTGCCTAATGCCTTTGTGCAACTCATTCAGAATCAGATCTGGTTGGGTAATGTTTCGCACATTCACTATTTCGTTGAGCAAGTTGATGCCCAAAAGACTCATGAATGCACCTGACACACCATGTCCCGTACAGTCTACAGCCGTCATAATGACTTTCTCGATCTTTCCGTGGTCATCTGTGAGGACCGAAAACCAATAGAAATCACCCGAAACGATGTCGCGCGGGCGGAAGAGGACAAAACTTTCAGGCAGCACACTCCTGATTTTTTCCTCACTTGGTAGCATGGCTTCTTGAATGCGCTGGGCATAGGTGATACTGGCAACAATATTTCGGTTTTTGCGTTCAATGATTTTAGAAAGTTCCACAATCCCCTGAGCCTCTGCAAGTTTTTCTTTGCTTTCCTTGAGATTTTCTTCGGTTTCTACCTGTTTGGTTACATCACGAAAAGACACAATGTCCAAAGTTTGGTACTGAAAATCTGCTTTTTTGAATACAATGGCCACATAGAGAGGTTTCCCATCTTTATGGAGTCCCTGAGTGGTGTATGCTAGCTCTCCTCGCGTAAGCGTTGCCAATTCATCAATGGATAATGTTTTATCCATCAGAAAATCTGTGATTTCCGCACCCAATACCTGCTGATGTTCACAGTTGAAGATCTTCAAAAATGCATCGTTGGCTTCACAAATTTTGTTCTTTGCATCAATGAATATAATGCCTTCGGAAACCGCTTCTGAAAAGCGCTTTAGCCTTTCTTGGCTGTCTTTGACCTCCTGCAAACTTTTTTTGAGTTCGCGTTCATTGAGCAATGCGTTTATGTACGAGGCGATGGTTTCTGCCAAAGTTTCTACGATTTGGACAGCTTCATCGTCTGGTGTTTTGGTGAAGGTCACTTCTAAAACACCCCGTGTAGTGTAATTGTAAATGAGGGGAACGACCAAAACACCCGCAATATTGAGAAAGGGCTTGCTATTGCTTGCTTTAAAACGTTTAGGGTCATGAACAATAAACTTCTTCTGGCTTTTAGCCACCTGCCCCAAAATGCCGTCGCCAAACTTGATTTGGTGCTTGAGGTCGGTAATTTTTTCCAGAGCAAAACCGCCCGCAAATTGTAGCGTTTGACTTTGCGTATCTGCCGTGTAAATCGCACCTTGCACTCCCTTTAGATATTTCACCAGATGAAGCAACAATCGCTCAGACCAAGAGG
>JAYUVL010000497.1:0-13651 GCA_043754075.1 Cytophagales bacterium
GGAGGGAATCCCATTTTGGTTGGCCAAAAAATGATAAAAACAGGTATGGGGGGAGGTTGGGAGTTCTGGCCCGATCGGCTTGGGCATTGACGTGGCCAACTATTGCAAAATAGGGGGGCTCAAGTCAAGGCGATCAACCGTGGGGAGCACGAAACCTAAATAAGAGCAAGGGAGAACAAGGAGCAACAGCCCATGACTGAGCGGCTGGGGGCGTAGTCGGAGGGAAAACAAGGGGCAAGCTCAGGATGGGCGCGGTGATTCAGGCAAACAGACCACTGCACCGGAGGGGAGATGTCCTGCCACTCCGGTGCGCGGTCATCGTCAACGAATCCCCCACCTACACTTTTTTGGGTGGTAGCTCAAAAGCAACTGCTTGGTGCTCAAAATGTCCTTTGTGTGCGCCATCACAGAAAGGTTTGTTCTGTGATAGCCCACAGCGGCATATAGAAACCAAAGTACGCCCACCAAGGCCGTATTCGTTGCCCTGGGGGTCGACCATGATAAATTCACCCTCCACTTTTAGCGATCCGTTATTGTTCACGGTTAATTTAGTAGCTGCCATTCCAATTTTAAGATTAAAATATTGTTTGGGATGAAAACCCAAAACAGAGTGTTTAGTTTAAATAACGCTACAGTTTTCTCCATTCTTGCCAATAATCCGTCTTTATTGTGCTTTTTTGGTCAATTATACCCGTCAATGAGCCATTTATCACCTGATTTTAGGGGCTTGCGGCCCTTGACTTGCGCACTCTTTTCCGTCGATGGTTGCTTCATTCCACACCAAATGGGCGAATGCCAGTGGCAAAAAATAAAAATATTTTGCTTTGGCCAATTTAGTTGTTTGGATTTGAGTAAGATATTCTATACATTTGTCACAGAATAAAAGCAAAAAGTACGATAACTGCCTTTATCAGAAAATTTTTTTGTTTTATCGTCCGAAACAGAAATTTCATCTTTGCAAATTAGTTTTTCTGTTTTAGGATAACTCTGTTCTTTTTTTATTGTTTTTCTGCCAACATGTTGTCTAAGTAAGCGTTTTTTTTACCTGTACAGTACCCTATTTTTCAATTTTCTTAGTATTCATTGACAAACTTAACAAAACTCAACAAAATGGTACATTTAGCGGCTAATATCAAGTATTTGCGCGACAAGCACAATCTGAGCCAGTATGCTTTCGCCAACCTTTTCGGTCTCACCCGTGGCAAGATTGCTTCCTATGAAGTAGGAACTGAACCCGCCCTGAAGACCATTGTGGCTATTTCTCGTCATTTCAGCCTCAACATTGATGATATGTTGACTGTTGATTTGGCTACCAATCCTCCTGCCGTGACCGAAGCCCAAGCTGCTCAGGCCCGTCAGTTGGAAGAAAGCAAGTTGGAAAAACTCACCAACGAAGTCAATTACCTGAAAAAGGAAAACTCTGACCTCCGCCGTGACAAAGCGTTTTTAATGGAGCAGCTCGAGCGGCTGACTGTAAAATAAGCGTAACGGCTCATAGCCACTCCCAGCCGCTCCGATAAGCGCCATGAGTGTCTTGATATGCTAAAAAAGACTTGTAGAATGGATGGCTTGCAATAGTAGCACTGTCACCCATGACTACAAGCCTTTTCTTTGCCCGGGTCATTGCTACGTTCATCCGGCGGGTATCTTTTAGGAAGCCCAGTTCCCCACGCTCATTGGTGCGCACCAAACTGATGTAAATAACATCGCATTCTTGCCCTTGGAAACTGTCAACCGTATCGATATCAGTTTGGGGTGGCAACGCTATTTTTTGCAATAAACCGGCCAGTAGGATTGCTTGTTTTTTATACGGGGAGATGATTCCCAGCGAAAGGCGTTCCCTATCAACAGACGAAGGGAGTGCAGATAAAAAACTCACTAGGTGGGTGACAAGCAAATCTGCCTCGCCCCTGTTACTCAAGCTTCCACTTTCGGGATCGGTGTTTTCCTCGAAGCCACACCCGGCCGTATCCACAAATTCCAACGCGGGAAAATCTGGCCCCACCAACCAACCAGCAACCCCCGGATCGGCCTCCAATTGACCCTGATAAAACTGTTCGTTGGGAAACCCCATGATATCGGTGTGCATCCGGTATTGGCGGCGCAGCATCACATCGGCCCGGGCTGCACCCAAGTGGCGGGCCATGCACTTCTCAAACAGGGTTTTGACCAAGCCTTGGCGGGCGGCCGCCACCGATTTGACCGTCGGGGGCAATTGTTGGTGATCGCCGGCCATCACCACCCGGTCGGCCCGCAAGATCGGCAGCCAACAACCCGGCTCCAATGCTTGGGCCGCTTCATCGATAAACACTGTGGCAAAGCGCCGCTTGCCCAACAGCCGGTTGGCGGATCCGACCAGCGTGGCCGTGATGGCTTGGGCCTTGTTGAGCACTTCTTCCACCATGAATTTCTCGAGCGCGGTGGCTTCGTGCAGGCATTGTTTGGCTTCGGCAAACAACAATCGCCGCTGCTCCCGTTCGGCGGGGCCAAAATTTCGCTTGTATTTATGGGCCATATCCCGGAAATTCTCCGCGTCCTTGCGCAATTTTTTCAGTTCCTTGAACCGGGGGTGGCGGGCCAGTTGGCCGTCGAGCGTGTAGGGCAGCACCTCGGCCCCCACTCGGGCAGGGTTGCCCACGCGCAGCACCCGCACCCCCGCGAGGGCCAGTTTCTCGGAAAGCAAATCGACGGCGGCATTGCTGGGCGCTGTCACCAGCACCTGGGGCTCGTGTTTGAGCACCAGGCCGATAGTGGCCACCAGTGTGGTGGTTTTGCCCGTGCCCGGTGGCCCGTGGACAATAGCCAAGTCTCGGGCCGCCAATACCAAGTTTAGCGCTTCGTTTTGGGCTTCGTTCAGGGCTGGCAACACCACTAAGGCTGGCAGTGCCCGAAAACTGGCGGCATTCTTGCCTAATAGTACGTCGCGCAGTTCGGCGAGCCGCGACCGATCGGCCTGCATCACCTCGCGCAGAGCGCGTTCCATTTCTTGGTAGCTCGTGTTGTCGAACAGCAAATCGATCCCCAGTTTGCCCTCGTCGGCCCAATCGGGCAATTCTTCCACCTCCAAGGCGATTTTGACCCGGTCAGGCCAGAGGGATACGATAATTCCCGGCACCGATCCGATTGGCTTGCCGTCGGCTTGGGCAAAGAGGCCCACCGCACTGCCCACTTGAAACACATTGGGCCCGTCGGCGCGGGCATTTTTTTCCAAGGTGAGGTAGAGCCGCTCACCAGTCCCGATTTCGGAGGCGTGGATTTGCAGCGGATACCAACAGTAGCCCCGTGCGCGCCGCTCGTGCAGGGGCGACTGAAGGACTTGCTGCTGATAATTTCGGTAATCCTCATCGCGCTCGAGGTGGAGCAACTCGAGTACTTTAGCCAGTTCAGACATGGGCGGTCGGAGAAAGATCAGTTGGGCCGCCGTTGCTGGTCATAAGAGCTAGGGCGTGGAATATGCCCTAAAAATAGCTGGTTTTCGGGGATTGGGCTGCCAAAATGATAAAGCCGGGCAAATACCCACCCGCGATCTCCGTTTTTCTGAACTCAAATAAGAAATGCAACACCGGGCAAGCTGGCCAAACAGGCGGGGCGGATGTGGTGAAGCGCGGAACGGTTGGTGGGGTTTTATCTTGGGCGGGGCACTGATACAACTCCAATATTTTTGTATCTTTGGCACAGTGAACCAAATCTGCTTACGCATGAACTGTGTCCTGTGCAACAAGCCCATTACTGACCCCAAAAGCTTGGACCGTGGGGTTGGGCCCGACTGCTGGGAGCAGATGAAAGCAGATCTGGCCAAGCATTTGGGCCAATTTGGGGATCGGTACTGTGGCAAGTTTGACGGTGAGGTAGTGCTGATGCGCGGGGCCGATGGCGCACCGATGACCAACATTGCGCACAAGCTCCTCATGCACAGCCCGAGCGGATATGAATGGGGCTTCAATGGCAAAGGCCCGGCCGATCTGGCCCTCAATATCTTGCTCCAGTTTGCCCGCGCTGACGTGGCCATTCGGTTGCACCAGCAGTTTAAACAGGACTTTTTGGTCAAACTGCCCAAAGATGGCGGAAAAATAAATGGCCGGGCGATCACAAAATGGGTGGAAGGCAAAACCATGACGCTTTTTTGAACTACCCAACCCTTTGATTCATAATTTCGTACTTGGCAATATATTCAAACCAACCACTAATAATGAGCTTTATCAAGCTTTGCTTATTTTCTATCTGCTTGCTCACCGCCTCATTGGCAGCGGGCCAAACTGACAGCACCAAGGCCAACGGCCGGACCGAAAAGGAAGATCGACCGCCCTCCGCTTTTTGGGAGCGCACTCGTTTCGGGGGCAACTTTGCCCTCCAACTGGGCTTCAACACTTTCATTGACGTGTCGCCCACGCTTACCCATATCGTGAGTGACAAAGTGCAAGTGGGCGGCGGGTTGACCTTCATGTACGTCCGTTTCACGGCGTTCAACCCGTTTACCGGGGCCCAAGTGCGGCAGCCGGGCAACAGCATTTTCGGGGGGCGGGTTTTCAGCCGGTTTTTCCCGGTGAGTGCCGTGCCCCAGATTTTTTTGCAGGGAGAGCTGGAGTCGCTCAATGTGCTCTACCCGCGGTACAATGCCGCCACTGGCGATTTTGACCGGGTGCGGGGCTTTGTACCGGGTGCATTTGTTGGAGGGGGCTATTTTCAGGGGGTGAACAACCGCTCCGGTTTTACGCTCTCGGTGCTCTACAACCTGCTGTATGAGCAAAACCGCATGCGCTCCCCCTATGGCAGCCCGTGGGTGATCCGGGCGGGGTTTCAGTTGTAGCAATTCGGCTATGGGCCGCTTCAGCAAAAGTGACCAAAAAAACAACCCGCCGAAGCATTTGTCAGCTTTGGCGGGTTGTTTTTGGGCTAATCAACGGGGCTTGGGAGTGTTGGCGCTATCTGCACTAGGGCCGCTTGTCCCACCAGAGTTTGGTGGTCATCACATCGGGGCCTTGGCGGGCCACGGCGGCATCGTAGCTCCCTTTGTTCAAGCCTTGCTCCGAAGCGGGGTAACGTACCCGGTTAGGCACTTGGCCGTTGGTTTCGCCCGGATTGGCAATGGGCTGCAAGCGCGGGAAACCCGTTCGGCGGAACTCGGCCCACCCTTCAAAACCATTGGGGTAGAGGGCCACCCATTTTTGGGTAATGATCCGTTCCAACGTGCCGTTGTACTGCGCGGCATTTTGGGCTAAATAGGCGGCAATTTGTGGATCAGTTATCCCGCGCCGCTGCATATTGGCGCGAATGCCTGCTTCAAACAGGCTCCGGGCATCACCCGGCCCCCAGCCTTTGAGCACGGCCTCCGCTTGCAAAAAGCACACCTCATCGAACATCAGCACGGGAATGGCCGCGCCCTCCGCCCGGATGGCTGGTCCCGGCTGCGAGAAGTTTTCCCGGGCAAAATTCGCCTGGCCCAACTGCACGGCATTAAGACCATTGGGCAACCCAGCAAAACGCGCCGGGTTGGTATTGAGCACAGGAGCGGCATATACGGGCAGGCGCGGGTCGTTGAGGTCGGTCAAGACATCCACCATCGTCTTGCTTACTCGGAACTCATTGAAATTGAACAAGATAGCCAAGGGGTTGCGGTTGATGAACTGGCCGGTCGTGAAGGTGACCATTTGGGCGTTGTCAGCATTGCTGGCCAAAAAGCGGTTTTCGGTCATCAGCGCCCGCACTTCTTGCTGGGCGAAGGCCGGGTCGGCATTGCTCATGCGCAAGGCCAACCGCAAGCGCAGCGAGTTGGCAAACCGCCTCCAGCGATCCAAGTTGTCATTGTAAAGGATGTCGGCCGCTCCATAACGCGATAGTTGGGCAGGGTCGATTTGGGCGGCTGCCTCGCGCAGCTCCTTGATCATGTCCTTGTAAATAAACTCTTGGGTGTCATATTTGGGCTGGGTGTTGAGCTGGAGGCCTTGTCCTGCTTCGCTGTAGGGCACTTCGCCCCAATAGTCGGTAACGCGGTGAAACAGCCACGCCCGCCAGATCCGGGCCAACGCCACCTTGTTGATCGCCCGAGGATCAGTCCCGGCTATGCGAATGGTCTCTTGGGTATTGATAATAAAGCTTGAATAATAGTTGTTCCAAAATGCTTGGAGCCAGCCCGGATTGGTCTCCAAGCGATCCGTTTGGAAGCCGGGAGAATTGTTGGCAAAAAACTGGCAGTAGAAATCGGCGTGCAGGTTTTGGCCGATTTGGTACAAGTCCCAGTTGAGTGCGCCATTGCGCAGGGCCCCGGTGAAAAGCAGATCCGGCGAAATGCTGGTAGTGGCCCGAGGGTCGGTATTTATTTCCTCAAATTTGCCGGTACAGCCAAACGCCAACCACAAGCAAAGGGGGAGATATAGTAGTTTTTTCATGGAGAAAAGTCTTTTTGAAACCATTTTACAAATCAGTTGTAAGTACAGTCTGGGAGTGGCTTAGAACGTAACGTTCAAGTTGAAGCCCAGGCTGCGGGTACTGGGAAACGCCGCCGACTCAATGCCCTGCACGTTGGTGGTGTTGTAGCTGCTCACATCAGGATCAAACCCGGGCAAGCTGGAGACCAACAGGGCCAAGTTGCGGCCTACCAACGACAAGCTGACAGCAGTAAAGGGCAGGCTTTTCAACTGCTGCTTGGTAAAGGTGTAGCCCAAGGTCACTTCGCGCAGTTTGACAAAGGTGCCACTGTAAACGAAAGCCTCGGCGACGGCCCCATTTTGGGTAGAAATGCGGCGCCAGTAGGCTTCTGGATCCACCAAACGGGTGTTGGGGGTGAAACTGCCGTCGGCATTGCGCACTACGCCCTCCACCAAGATGCCCCCAGTACCGGCATACCAATCGGCCCGGCCCGCTAGGGTCTGGCTCGCATTGCCGTTTTCCGAGGCAAAAATATTGGATAGGGACAGCAAGTCGCCGCCTTTGCGCATATCGATGAGCACATTGGCCCGGAAGCCTTTCCAAGTGAACACGTTGTTCACTCCGCCCTGCCACAAGGGCAGGTAATTGCCGATCACCACATCTTGGGTGGCGATCAGCGGCAGCCCGGTGGCATCCACAATGGTGCGGCCTTCGGGGTCGCGCTGGAAGCCCCGGCCCCGGAAGTCGCCAAAGGGCTGGCCAGGTGAGGCGGCCACGGTCACGTTGCGGTCATTGCCGATGAAAAAGTTGTCTATTCCTGCCCCGGTGGAAATAATCTTGGACCGGTTGCGGGTGTAGTTCAATTGAACATCCCAGCGCAAGCTGTTTTCCAAATTGATGGGGGTTAGTTTGAGGGCTACTTCCCAGCCTTGGTTTTGTACGTTGCCCGCGTTGATCACCGTGTTGGTGAAGCCCGAGGTGGCACTGATGGGGGGCTGGAAAATCTGGTTAAAGGTATTTTTCTTGTACCAGGTCAGGTCTATGCCAAAGCGGTTGTCCAAAAAGCGCAAATCTGTACCAAGCTCAATGGCTTGGGTAATTTGTGGCTTGAGGTCCACATTGGGCAATTGGGTGCGGATGGTGGCCGTTCCCAGCCCGGCGTGGGGCAATCCCAGACCATAATTGAGCGCCAACTGGTAGGGTTGGGCCGCGCCACCCACTTGGGCAATGGACGCCCGGAACTTGCCGTAGCTCAGTGGGCTGTTTTCCCATTTAAAGGCTTCGGTAAGGACAAAGCTCAAACTGGCCGCTGGGTAAAAGTAGGACCAGTTGGACGGCGATAGCGTGGAGGCCCAGTCGTTGCGGGCCGACAGATCCAAGTACAAGTAGTTGCGGTAGTTGGCTTGGGCAGAGGCAAAAACAGAGTTTACCCGCCGCTCACTAATGCCATACAGCGGAACTGGGGCCGCACCGTTGGCAATGGTAAACAAGTTGGGCACATTGAGGCCGGTCGTCTGGGCCCCGACTTCCTCAAACTTGGAAATCCGCATGTTGCCGCCACCGTTGCCACTGATGGTCAGGTTGCCGCCAATTTTTTTGTTAAAAGAAAGCAAAACATCCAAATTGGTTTCCACCACATTATGGTTGGTGAGCACAAACTTGGCCCGGTCACGCGAGCTCTCAAACAGCGTGCGGGTAGCGGTGCGTTCCTCCATGCGGTGGTTGTAGTAGTCGGTGCCGCCCCGGACTTGCAGATTTAGCCAATCGGTAAATTGGTATTTCACGCTGGCAAAAGTGATGATGCGGTTCATCAAATCTTGGTTGGTGTTTTTGTTCACTGACCAAAAGGGATTTTGGCGGCGGCTGGTCAAAAAGCCATTGGCGGGATCTACGCCAGTGGCGGCCCAAGTGACCGGGTTGCCGTTGGGATCTTCGAAGGGGCGCAAATCGTCCAACCGGATGCTGCGCGGCATGTAGAGAAAACCATACACGGGGTTGTCGGGGTTGTCGGTAAGGTTGGGCCGATTAAACGAATTTTGCCGGATGTAATTTGCCTTTACATCAATGGAAAGCCGTTTGGTCAATTGGGCAGTGCTCCGCACCGTAAAATTGAGCCGATCCAGTGTGCTGTTTGGCATGATGCCCCGGTTGTTCATGCTGCCTACTGAGAAGCGCACGGTAGCCTTTTCGTTGCCTGCATTAAGGGCGATGTTATTGTTGAAGGTTTGCCCAGTGCGGTAAAAGTCACTGATGTTGTCGGGTTGGGCCTCATAGGGGCGCACTTGGCCCGTCCAGTCGCGGACCGGCTGGCCAGTCATGCGGGGGCCCCAGCTCGATTCAATGTTGCGCGGGATGGTAAGGGTGCCATCGGTTCCGGTGGGCAATGCGCCACCGACTCCTTGGCCGTACTCATTCTGGAAATCGGGCAGCACCAAAGGCCGCTCAAAGGTGGCGTTGGTATTGAATTGGATCCCGATGCCCTTGCGGGTAGCACCTTTTTTGGTCGTGATCATGATAACCCCGGCCGCGGCCCGCTCCCCATATAGCGCGGCAGCATTGGGCCCGGTCAGTACGTCGATCCGCTCCACATCGTCCGGGTTAATGAGCGAAATGCCAGTTCCGTAATCGATGCCCCCAAAACGGCCCGGGGTTCGGTTATTGCTGTTGTCCATCGGTACCCCATCGATGACGATCAGCGCGTTGTTGTCGGTACCGGCCAGTGAGTTGGCCCCGCGCAGCACAATACGGGTAGAACCGCCCGGCCCCGAGGCCGACTGGGAAAGCTGCATTCCCGGAACCCGGCCCTGCAACGAATTGACCACGTTCACTTCCCGGGCCAAGGTCAGGTCTTCGCCCTTTACCGATTGTACGGCATAGCCCAGCCCATCTTTATCGCGCTCAATGCCCAGCGAAGTGACCACCACTTCTTTGAGCGTTTTCACATCCACCCGCAAGGCAACATCGATGATCGACTGGCTGCCCACAGTTTCTTCGCGGGTTTCATAACCGATGAAGCTAAACACCAATACGGCATCGGGCGTGGTCAAATTGATTTTGTAATTTCCATCGGCATCAGTGGTGGTGCCAGTTTGGGTGTTTTTGACGCGAATGTTCACCCCGGGCAGTCCGTTCGGATCCTCGGCGGCGGTCACCTTGCCACTGATCAGGCGCGTTTGGGCCAAGGCCGAACCGCTAGAAATCCCTAAAAGCCAGAGACTAAGTAGTAAAAAGTGTTTCATTTGATAATAACATTTTGAGAATAAAATAAGACCTTCCCCATTGGGAGAAGTGATTTGACTTGCAACTTATATTTTTTTGGGTAATTATCGCCAACAAGCAGCGGTTTTAACTAGAAAAAAGGATGGTTATTTAAACCGATGCTTCACTACACCTGCCCGGCCATGCCCAAGGCAGTGCGCAAAGCCCGTAGTTTGTGGTTCACTTCTTCCAGTTCGGTGGCTTCGTCCGATTTGAATACCGCGCCCACACCCGCTTGGTAGTGCAGGCGGTTGTCCACACTGAGGAAAGAGCGGATGATGATCGCTTGGTTGAAGTCGCCATTGAAGCCCATGAACCCGATGCAGCCGCCATAATGCGCCCGGTTGACCGTCTCGAAGCTGTCGATGAGCTGCATGGCCCGGTGCTTGGGTGCCCCCGAGAGCGTGCCCGCCGGGAACGTATCGGCCACTACTTGGATGGCGCTCGCAAGGTTGTTCAGTTTGCCGGTCACTTTGGATACCAAATGGATCACGTGCGAATAATACTGCACTTCTTTGTAGGTTTCCACTTGGACTTGGTGGCAGTGGCGGCTCAGGTCGTTGCGGGCCAAATCGACCAGCATGATGTGCTCGGCACTTTCTTTGGGGTCTTCCAGTAGTTTTTTGGCCATTTCGGTGTCGTGGGCATCGTTGCCCGTGCGGCGGAAAGTGCCCGCAATGGGGCGGATCTGCGCCTGGCCCCCTTTGATGATCAACTGCGACTCGGGCGAGGAGCCAAAAATACGGAAATTGCCATAATCAAAATAAAACAGGTAGGGAGAAGGATTGATGGAACGCAGCGCCCGGTAAACATTGAAGTCATCGCCCCGGAAAGGCTGGGTGAACCGCCGGGAGGGCACAATCTGGAATACTTCGCCCTGCTGACAGTAATGTTTGCACAAACTGACATTGTGCTTAAATTCTGCATCGGTCAAGTTGGAGGTTTCTTCGCCCTGTAATTCAAAATGATAAGAAGCAAAATTTTTGTTCCGGATCAAGGTCTCTAGCATCGCTATCCCTTCCAGACTGGGCTGCGGATCAGGATCGGCCACTGCGCTTTCCAATTGATAATCGTGCGCAAAAATGTAGAGTTCTTCGTTGAAATGGTTGAGCGCAATCACGTAGCGGAACACCTGGTAGCGAATGTGGGGAATATCGACCGTATCATCGGTATATTGCTTGGGTACAAGGTCAATGTCTTCAAAATATTGTACAGCGTCGTAGGCCATATAGCCAAACAACCCATTGTTGACAAATTTATGGGGATGGGGCGCCGGCGCAAAAGCCCGGGCAAAAGCATTGAGCTGGCTTACCACCTGTCGGCGCTCCGTGATGGGTCGGGTAGTGCGCCCACCATGGGGCAACTCAATGGTCAGCGTTTCGTGCCAAACTTCAAACTTGGCCACCGGATCACAACAAATATAAGTGAAAGCATTTTCATTGCCGTGATAATCAGAACTTTCCAATAGAAAGGTATTGGGAAATTTATCGCGCAGTTTGAGGTAAATGCTCACCGGAGTGACGGTGTCGGCCAGTAGCTTTTTGCTCTGGGTAATGACGCGAAACGTCTGGCCAATGGCATCAATCGTTGGGGTGGTGGTTTGCATAGCGGGTAAATGTGATGATCAAACAAGACGGTTTTGGAAAAACTTGGGCCAAGTTGGAAGATTTGGTAATTGCCATTTCGATAAAGCGGGGCCAATTTTGAAGCAAAAATAGGGACTTGCTTTTAAGTAGGTAGTATTTAAATTTTTGATAACCAGTATATTAAACAAAAAAGTAACCAATGCCGACTGCCAAATGTTTGCCCAGGGATGACCAATGACCCTCACACAAAGAAAAGCATTTTTATCTATTATTGCGTGTTGTAGTTTTTCGCCGCTGTCAAAAAGATGTCATGCCAACCACATTGCCCGAATACACTAAAGCACAGTTGGCCCTGCACAATGGCCAAGATCGGAACGAAATCTGGGTAGCCTACCAAGGCCAGATCTACGATGTGGCCAAATCACGTCTTTGGCGCAATGGCGAGCATTATGAGCATTGGGCGGGTCAAGACCTGACCCAAGAATTGGCCGATGCCCCGCACAATGCCAATGTGTTCGACAAATTTGAGGTAATCGGGCGGTTGGTGACGAGGTGATGATTGCCAACAGTGATGGGATTTTGCAAACCGACTACCTTCATTTTTTGCAAAACATAATGTATCATCGCTATCAATCAATTAGATAATTAAAACCATTATTTTGTCTTTGTCAGCGAATATGCCCTTTTGTGTCTTTTAAGTCTTTTTCATTGTCAGTAGTTGTTGGTTTATGTTAAAAAAATACACCCTGTTTTATTGTTTGAGCCTGTTGAGTGCGCAAAGCATCGCCCAAACCGTGACTAAACGGGCCAGAGTTGAGGGGGATACCGTTCAATGGACCAAAGGGGGTTCGTTCAACGTCGGGTTTGCCAATGTGGGCTTGAGCAACTGGGCCGGTGGCGGCCAAAACTCCATCTCGCTGGGTGCAATCTTGGATGCCAAGGCCACCCGCGAAACCGCTAAGTCGGTGTGGACGAGCTACTTCAACTACGCTATCGGTGGCGCGCGGGTAGGCAGCGGCAGCGTGCCCTTCAAAAAAACCGATGATTTGTTGGTCATGGGCACTAGATATGGGTTAAAAATGAACGATCATTGGAGTTATTCGGCCAGCATGGAACTGCGCACCCAGTCGGTCGTTGGCTGGACCTACCGCACCGATCCGGTGAGTGGGCGAGAAATCGTCGATCGGAAAATTTCCAATTTTATGGCCCCTGGCTACCTGATTACGGGCTTGGGTTTCCAGTATAAGAACAAAATTTTTACTGCTAACCTCAACCCTTTGGCCAATCGCCTCACTTTTGTGCTGGACGATGAACTGTCCCGGGCCGGGGCGTACGGGGTGGATCCGGGGCAACGCATCAAGTCTGACTTGGGGCCAAGCATGTTATTGGCCATGGACTGGAACGTGGCGGAGAACATCAACTGGAAATCGCAGTTCAACGGATTTGCTAAATATAGTGACCCGGCCCAGATTGATTGGACATGGGACAATATCATTGTCATGAAGGTGAACAAATACATCAATGTGGCCCTGACCACCAACATGATTTACTTCAACGATGTGCGGATCCGCCAAAGCGACGGGCGGGACATTCAGGCTATCCAGTTCAAACACGTGCTATCGGTCAATTTTGGGCTCAAATTCTAATCCATTTGCGCTGGGTTGTCAATTCCTTTCCCGCCAGCAGTAGTGGCCCAAGCTTGAGCCGGGTCAACTACCGCTTTTTTTCTCTAGAGGGCAAAGTGGATTCCCAAGTCTAATCATTTTCAATTTTGTCAAACCGCGATTAAAAAAAATGATAACGTATTTCCGCCAATGACCGACGCGCTGAAGCCCAAACAGCCTATGAAAGTCTTGTCAAGTGGGGGCAAACGTCTTCACGCTTAGCACCACAGCGAGGAGCAACCCTATCAGGCTCGCGATTTTATTCCGATATTTGCCAAAGACAGGCACAAGTTTGATAGATGAAGGCAAGGGATGCGTTGACGGAAATATTGTCGGTATTTAATGCACACCCGAATATACTAAACCAAAGTGTAAACAAAAATCATGGCAAAAGTATTTGTATTAGCGACTTTGCTTTTTTCTATCAAAAGTTGTCAAACATTCGCTCAATCGGCCGATTCATTGCGAGCTAGAATACAACAAATCGTTTCTGACAAGAACGCCGTTGTTGGCATTTCCATCACTGGTAGTGACGGAAAAAACATTGTTTCGCTGAATGCCCAGCGACGGTACCCCTTGCAAAGCGTATTTAAATTTCACATTGCATTGGCAGTTTTAGCTCAAATTGACAAAGGAAAATTTTCATTAGACCATGAGATTGAGATCCAGAAAAAAGATTTATACTTAACACATAGAGGTTTGCAAATCACTGTTGTGTGATTTGATTTTTTGAAAATTTGTGTTTATCAAAGAAGCTAATTTTTCTTTGTATCGGTC
>JAYUVL010000498.1:0-3070 GCA_043754075.1 Cytophagales bacterium
CATTAACTTGGATCAGGCCAACACCCTCACGGCGATTGATGCTTTTCAGGATTTTATCAATCGCTACCCCAACACTGCTTATGCCAAGCAATCCAATGCCCTGATCTTGGATTTGCGGGCCAAGCTTGAGCTGAAAGCCTACACCAGTGCCCGGTTTTATCAAAAAGTGGAGCGCTACAAGTCGGCGGTGATTGCCTATGAGAATTTCCAAAAGGATTTTCCAGACTCCAAATTTCAAGAAGAAGTAGCTTTCCGCCGGTTGGAAGCCCAGTATGATCTGGCCCGCAACAGTTACGATTTCAAGAAGAAGGAGCGTTTTAACCAAACCATTGATTATTACCAGTTTTTGATCGATAAATATCCCAGTAGTACTTTTACCCGTACGGCCGAAAATATGTTTGAATACAGCCAAAGACAGTTGAGAAACCTCGCCGAAGAACAGCGCAAATTGGAAGCTCTCAGTGTCCCCGCTACTTCGGCCCAAGGAAAACAATAACCATTATCACCTCAAATTGCACCGTCCAATGACTCAAAAGCCGAAGAACGTTTCACAGCCAGCCCTTGTTACCCGCGACGTAGCGTCGATTGCTGCCAAAACTGGTGGTAATTTGTATGAGTCGATCATCATTATTGGCAAACGTTCGCGCCAAGTAGCAGCCAAAACTAAAGAAGAATTAAGCGGCAAATTGGCCGAATTTGCCACTTCAATGGATAACCTGGAAGAAGTGTTTGAAAACCGCGAACAGATCGAGATTTCCAAGCATTATGAAAAGTTGCCCAAATCGACCACCACTGCCACCGATGAATTTATTGAGGATCGCCTCACGTTCCAGCGCTCACACGAAGTGCGCGAGATTCCCAAAGAAGATTTTATTGACGAATAACCTTCGTTTGGCAAACTGCAAGTGAAGATAAGGACTTAGCCCCGGAGATTGGTCAATCTTTGGGGCTTTTTTGGCCTAATGCCCCCGATCTTACCTGACTGGCTTAATCAGGAATCTGGAAGTTGGGTTTGCTGGGCACTATTATTGCCAGCGTGGGCCAGGCCCATTTTGGGGGCGAACTGGGGAGAATATCGGCACCTCAGGCCATCGCAGCCCAGTACCACTTAGGTGGAACTACGCGCGATAATTTTGCCAATCCTCCAAATGAGTTGGAGGCTTTATGGGCTTTATTTTCATTGATTTACCCCCGTTTTTTTCTCCAAGCCAATGCAAATCTGGGATAAAATATTGTTTGCGGCATTTTTCTCCCCAATCCCAGCTTAATTTTGCCCAGAGAATCGAAAACATCCCATTATGCCCTTTGATTTTGTCCGCGCCCAAACGGCCATTGAAAGCCACATTGCCACTTTGCAACCGGGTGGGCAGCCCGCTGAACTGTATGAGCCGATCCGCTATCTGATGCGGTTGGGTGGCAAACGGATGCGGCCCATGGCGGTACTGCTCGGATATCAAGCTTTTCGTGATAATTGGGAGCAGGCCGTGCCCCACGCGGTCGCGGTGGAAATGTTCCACAATTTCACGCTCATGCACGATGACATCATGGACAACGCACCCCTGCGCCGGGGCCAGCCCACAGTTCACGAAAAATGGAACGGCAACGTGGCCCTGTTGGCCGGCGATGTGATGTTGGTCAAAACCTACCAACTGTTTTTTGATCTGGAAGAAAAATACCTGCGCTTGGTGCTGCAAAAGTTCAGCAAATGTGCCGCTGAAGTGTGCGAAGGCCAGCAATTGGACATGAATTTCGAGGCGCTGGATCGCGTTGGGGTGGAGGAATACTTGCTCATGATCCGCTTGAAAACTGCGGTGCTATTGGGTTTCAGCCTAGAATTGGGGGCAATTTTGGCCGGGGCAGATCCCACCCAGGCGGCATTGCTCTATGATTTTGGGGTCAATTTGGGCACCGGATTCCAGCTCAAAGATGACCTGCTCGATGTTTATGCCGACCAGCAGAAGTTTGGCAAGCAAGTGGGAGGGGACATTATTGCCAACAAAAAGACTTTCCTCCTCATTCGAGCTTTGGAACTGGCCAACCCCGCCCAGCAGCAACGCTTGGCCTATTGGCTCGCCTTGCCGACCTTCGATAAAGCCCAGAAAGTGCATGCCATCACCGAGATCTACAACGAATTGGGGATCCGGGAGCTTACGGCACAAAAGATGAACGACTACTTTGGGCGCGGGCTATCAGCCCTGGCCTCGGCCCACCTGCCCCCCGGGCGCAAGGCCGCACTTCAGCAGTTTGCCGACGAACTTATCCACCGTGAAAAATAATCCATGAACGCTTCAATCAGTCTTACCGATATCATTACTGGGCTTACTGTCCTGACTAGCATCATTGCGTTTCAGAACGAAAAACTCTACTCGCGGTTCATGATGAACCCTTATCAGGTGGTGCGCAAAGGGGAGTATTACCGATTTGTCAGCTCAGGCTTTATCCACGCGGGTTGGGTGCACCTGTTGTTCAACATGGTCAGTTTCTACTCTTTTGGGGCGGCCATTGAATCGCTCTTCAACCAAATGCATGGCCCTGTCATGGGGTCGTTGTATTATTTGGTCTTGTATCTAGGGGCGATCATTGTGTCAGAAATCCCGAGTTACCTGAAGTTCAAAGACCTGCCCCATTACAACTCGCTGGGCGCCTCCGGTGGGGTGTCGGCCATCATTTTTGCTTGGATTC
Source organism: Cytophagales bacterium (assembly GCA_043754075.1). Lineage (GTDB taxonomy): Bacteria > Bacteroidota > Bacteroidia > Cytophagales > Thermoflexibacteraceae > JALONO01. The sequence continues at coordinate 2,683 of JAYUVL010000498.1, forward strand.
TTTATTATCCCCTCCAAACCATCAACATTTATTTTGTACTCTCCATTCCGGGCTTCATTTTGGGAGTGGTCTATCTGATTTTTTCCTATCAACTCGACAAACAGGGCGGGGGCAATATCAACCATTCGGCCCACTTATACGGGGCCCTGTTCGGCTTTTTGTTTGCCTTGGTGCTGGATCCCCCGGCACTGATCAGCTTTTTTGAACAGATTGCGCAGTGGAATATTTTTTAATCCAGCTGGTCTATCATAACTAAAAGAGGGTTGCACAAAGGCGATGAGCATCCCTTAGAGGTTGTTTAAAGTTTCACGGCTTCTCCGAATAGTCTAAAAACACAACCCTTTTTGACTTGAAAAAGTGCAAAAGACGAGGCTGGCAACCTGCTATT
>JAYUVL010000499.1:0-2591 GCA_043754075.1 Cytophagales bacterium
ATAGGATTGATTCCCTTGATTTTGAATAATTTGTAAAACCAAAATTTTTTAAACCACTTATTTTTCAGTATAAACCCAATAAAGGGCCGGATTGTTGGGCTTGGGCCGGCTTGACAGGAAGTTTGTTGACTTGGCACCCAGACATACCGCCGGGCTCAGGTTTACACCCGAACCAAACTTGGGCTTTTCGGTAGGATGAATCAATGGCTTAAAAATTGTATTTGGTGCACAAAACAAACGCCACAAACTCATTTGTTGGTTGGGCGCCCAATAGATAATCTCATCCTTGCGTTAAGGGGCAGCGTTTTTCAATCCAATTGATCGCAAAACCAAGCAAGCGGCTGATTATCAATGAGTGCAAGTACTATTGGTTTTCGGCTAGCCAAAAAAAATAGTTCCTTGAAAATCAAGGAAATGAGTTCAGTGGATGGCCCAATTCATTTTATCTTGACCTGATAAACAAAAGACCAAACCTTGGGGTTTAAAACAGGTAATTTGCTCTGTCCGCGCAGTTGTGTTGGAATCTGGGGCCAAAAAGCGAAATTTGCAAGTTCATCCCGATCAATTATGGAAATAGAACCAGCGGTCAACAATAAATTTGGCATCGATTTGTCATTTAACAATACCGAAACTGCCTTTTCGGCCAAATCAAATACCGATTTGTACAAGTCTTTCCTGCTTTTTGGGGCGATAAACTACAATTGGCTGGTCAAAACCGGAACCGGTTTTGTCAAATTTGCCCTTCAAGCAGGGTTGCCCATCAAGGGGTTGCTCAAGGACACCTTGTTTCGGCAGTTCTGCGGGGGCGAGAGCATCGCCGACTGCGAAAAAACCATCCAGTTGATGGCCAAGTACCACGTTGGCACCATCCTGGACTATTCGGTCGAGGGCGAAAAAACCGAAGTGGGATTTGAGAAAACCACCGATGAAACGTTGGCCACTCTGAAAAAAGCCGCCCAAATGCGCCATGCAATTCCCTTCAGTGTGTTCAAATTGACGGGCATTGCTCCATTTAGCATCTTGGAAAAAATGTCGGCCAGTTTGACCAATCCCAACGCCCTGCCCCTGCTCCCTTCCGACCAAAAAATTTGGGAACTGGTGCGTGGCCGGGTGGATCGGATCTGCCGCGCTGCCCATGAGCAGCAAGTCCGCATTTTTATTGATGCAGAAGAGACCTGGATCCAGCCCGCCATCGATTTATTGGCTTACCAGATGATGGAAAAATACAACCAGAGTGAGGCCATCGTTTACAATACGTATCAATTGTATACCGTGGCCGCATTGGGCAATTTGCGGCAGGCCCGGAGTTTGGCCGTCAAACAGGGGTTTTATCTGGGCGCCAAGCTCGTGCGGGGCGCATACATGGAGCGCGAACGCGAGCGCGCCCAGCGAATGGGCTACGCTGACCCGATCCAGCCCACCAAGGCCGCCACTGACAACGATTTTGATGCGGCCCTGCGGTTTTGTATCGATAACAAACAGCGAATAGCACTTTGTGCCGGCACGCACAACGAGGAAAGCTGCTACTATTTGGCCGCTTTGATGGAAAAATACAATGTTGGAAAGAAGGATCCCAATGTATTTTTTGCCCAATTATACGGCATGAGCGATAATATTTCCTATATTTTGGCCAAAAATGGGTACAATGTGGCCAAGTATGTGCCTTATGGCCCGATGGAAGCAGTGATGCCTTATTTATTTCGCCGGGCCGAAGAAAACACTTCAGTGGCTGGGCAGAGCAGCCGGGAATTTACGCTCGTCAAACGCGAACTTGAACGTCGGCGCAAAGCCAAAAAATAACCAATCATGCAGGAAAACAACGAAGAGGATGGCTTGCCACCCATTTTTAAGACTTGGCGCCAAATGTACCTCTCTTTACTGGGTTACTTGGTTTTGTTGATTGTTCTGTTCTATTGGTTCTCGGTGGCTTTTCGCTAGCCACTACGACCGGATGATCAGCGCTGATATTGGTTCCTTGCGCCCAAATAAGCGCAATGGCCCAAGTGTCGGGGGGATACAAGTTGGCTGTAGGCCACGTTGTTGGAAATTGATAAGCTTGGTCTGGATGGTTCACGCAGACCATTCAGACCAAGCTTATTATTTTTTACAGGTCACTAAGGCCAATCGCTCACCAAATCGTGGCGACAAAATAACATTTAGTCCTCAACTTGATTGCGGTGGGCCAAAAACCGGGCAATGAGCTCGTTTACACTGGGTAGGACAAGCCTCAACTTGCGCTTGGCCCCATCGGTAAGGTGGTAGAGCTTGTCAATCGTCAGGCGATTGCCAACTACCAAGCGGCTGGCCCCAGCATTGGAAACGATCCCCAACATGGCAATGGCGGCCCCATACAAATCACCATAAAGGTAGGCCAACACAATGGTTGATGCAGCAACAACGATGGGCGAATAGGCCAGCAGTGTGTTGAGCACCCAGCGCAGGACAACAGTGGCGAAAACCGGCAACCGGTATAGCAGCAGGAAATCGACAAAATGGTGAGTAGAATAATGGTAGAGAAACGCCAAACGACTTGCCAAGAAGCCGCCAAAAATGGCCCCAAAAAGAATGTACTTGAGCTGAACGGCCGAATA
>JAYUVL010000500.1:0-6240 GCA_043754075.1 Cytophagales bacterium
CTTCAAAAAGGTAATAGAAACGTTCTAGTTTTCCCCCTTTCTCGAATGCTGGGCGTTGTTTTTCAATGAGGTGATGTAAAAACAGCATAATGTTATATTTAAGCTTTTAAGTGATCTATCCAACAAATGATACAATGCGTGCAAAAACTTTGTTTTAAGTTTCTCGCACCATATTGATCCCTTCACGGATGATCTGCTGGATGGGCTGTTTGGAAACGTCAATAAATTCGCACAAGGCCACATCCTCTTCCACTACTTCGTAGATCCCCAGTGACTCCATTCCGTCATAATCGTTGGCCAAAACTGCTTTGACCAAATGCAGGGGCAGGATGTCCATCGGCACTACTTGCTCAAAGGTGCCCGTGGCCACAAATGCCCGCTCTTCTCCGTTGATATTGGTATCGAGCACGTATTCTTTCTTCTTCCCGTTCAAAAACGAGAGCAGGCCAAACGCACGGTGGAAGCTCAACCGGCTTGCAACTGGCCCCAGCCAGCCGTCGGTCAAGAAAAATCGGGGCTTATCACCTTCGGGAAGCACGGTGAGCAGGTGGTCATAATATCCCAAATAGTCATTCTCATCGGTCAATTTGGTACCGGTCAATACATTGCCCGACACAAAACGCACGTGCGACTGCTTCAAGTTGTTTTTGACGTACTTGGAAATTTGGGCACCTAGATACGTTTTGTAATACTGCGGGGCTTGTATTTCGGAGCCAGCTACCGCTATAATCTTGGACCCATCGTATTTGCCTTCCAAAAACAGTTTGCCGATTTGGATCACGCCATACGGATGCAACGTCCAAACCACATCCCCTTTGTTGATCGGTTTGATGTGGTGGATCTGTACTCCAACATTACCAGCCGGGTGTGGCCCGTCGAATTTATGGATACTGGCGTTCTTAACTCCGCTGAACACTTTAGAAACTTCGGCCGATGCATTCAAACTCAGATAAACTTCTGTGTTGGCCACTTTTTTCAACACATCTATCCCCGCTTGAAAATAACTTTCTTGACCTTTAAAAACAAAGTCAAAATCTGGGGCAAGGGGATGGGTATCAAAACCCGAAACAAAGACCGATTTGGGGGCGACGCTCGGATCGGCCACAATGCCAAATGGACGTTGTATAACATTGGGCCAAACCCCACTGCCCAACATTTGTTCCAACGCAGCCTCGCGCGACAGGCCTGCCAACTGGGAAACCGTATGTTTTTTGAAATCGACGTAGTCGGGCGTTTTATCAGCCAAGATGACAATTTCGATTGGCTTGCGCTTTTCACCGCGTTTTACTTGCACGACTTCGCCACTCACTGGAGAAGCGTAAATCACTTTCTCCAATTTTTTGTCAAAGAACAGGGGAGTGCCCGATTTGACCACATCTCCCTCGTTGACGAGTATTTTGGGGCGATACATTCCCAAAAATTCATCAAACTTGATGGCCACCGTATCTGGCACGATGCCTTCAGTCAGCTTCAGGGCTGATTTACCGGCCAAGTTGATGTCAAAACCTTGTTTGAGCTTAATTACGTCTGGCATTGTTTTGAAGTCCTAATTTTGGCACAAATGTAACGCACATTCGTTTTCTAAACCACATTCACCAAAAATTGACCCATAAAAAACGGAGCAAAATGGGTGACCGCCCGCTTTATCCCGTGGCCGGGCTCACAAAAGTCCTTCGTCGGCAAAGCTGAAGTAGCCTTGGTCGGCAAAAATGAGGTGATCCAAGATCGGCAAATCCAAAAAATGGCCGGCCTCTTTCATTTTCTTGGTCAATTGGATGTCGGCTTGGCTGGGTTTTAAATTGCCCGAAGGATGGTTATGGACCAGTATCAGCCCGCTGGCCAAATGATCAATAGCCATTTTGAAGACCAGTTTGGGATCGGCCACGGTGCCCGATACCCCGCCCGCGCTCACCGGCAATTTTCGGATCACCTCATTGGCCCGGTTGAGGAGCATCACCCAAAACTCTTCGTGGGGCAAGTCCAATAAATGGGGCTGCATTAGAGAATATGCCATCGCCGATCCGGTGATACGATCCCGCTTTACTGGTTCGGTGGCTTTGCGCCGCCGGCCCAGTTCTAGTGCACTCACGATGGTAACGGCTTTGGCCTCCCCTATTCCCCGGAATTTTTCCAGCTCTTTGACCGTTAACTTGGCCAAATCGTTGAGATTGTTGCCCACCGAAGCCAAGACCTGTTTGGCCAGATCGACCGCACTGACCGAAACCGTGCCCGAGCCGAGCAAGATCCCGATCAGTTCGGCATCGGACAGGGCAGCCTTGCCCTTGCTCAATAGTTTTTCCCGGGGCCGATCCTCCTCAGACCACTCGGTGATGGGAAAATTTGGCTTTTGATAATCCGACATCAGCTTTGGGGATAGTTTTCAACAAAACTAAACAAAGCTCACGGATTAATCCTGTACAGCTCCGAATTTTTAAACTTGACCAAGGCCATTGCCACTGCTGGTGTGTAGAGGCCGACCCGGTCAATGGCCTGCCCGGTGAGCAGGCCAATGGCCCCACCCTCTTGTTTTGAATTGATCACCCCGAACACCCGATCGTCGGCGGCCCCCAGTTCATGGCCTTCGCTTACCAACTGCGCCACCCGGAGGGGCAACTGAAACGCTGCGGTGCGGGCCTGTCCCTCCCGCCCATCGGCACTTATTGCCACCACCCACGCAAACGCAAACAACTCGGCCCCTCGCCATTCTACGCCCCCCTCGATTCCAACATAATACGTTAGGCCGGGCCGGGCCACTTGGGCATTGTGGGCCCGGTTGTGGGCGCCGGTCAGCGTTTCGTGATCGCTCATGGGCTGGTCGGCCACGCCAGAGGGCACATCCACTGGTACCATTTCCCAGTTTTGATCTGGAAACAACAACGCGAACCCCAATTGACACGCCCTGATCTTGACGGGGTTGTGCGAGGCAATCACAATTTGAGTTGACATAGACAATGGTTGGTGTTTAGGCAAGTGACATAAGTTGCTGGACAAAAGTGGCCCAGGCGTATTGATCTGCCTCAGCCTGCATTCCGTTGATCAGTGTTTCCTCGCGGTTATGGTCATAAAAATCCATGATTGCGGCCGCGATCTGGCCTGGATCCACTGGCACCACATAACCTGCCCGCCCGTGGGGGACGGTTTCGGCCAACCCCCCAACATCGGTAACAATCATTGGTTTGCAAAAATGGTAGGCAATCTGGGTCACACCGCTCTGAGTGGCGGTTTTGTAGGGCTGCACTACCAGATCGGTCGCGCAAAAATAATTGGCCACTTCCTCGTTGGGGATAAACCGGGTTGCCCTAACGATGCTATCCTCCAAACCCAATGACAGGATCAGGCTTTCATATTTCGCGGGACTTTCGTAAAATTCGCCAGCAATGATGAGCTGGATGCCCCTGGCCCGCAACCCCCCGTCAGCAAAGGCTTGCAGGAGCAGATCCAACCCTTTGTAGGCCCGGATGAGGCCGAAAAATAGCAGATAGCGGCCTTGTGGAGCCAACCCAAGCTTGGCCCGGGCCACCGCTTTGGGAAGGGCCGCCCCGTAAATATCATAGACCGGGTGGGGCGAAAAAACCCGGGGTTTCGTCGGGGCCAGTTGGGCCAAATCGGCCAGCACTGCCTTGGACATGGCCAAAAAGCCCGTACAGCCCGCCAAAAAATACCGTGTGAACCAGCGATCGCCCGGCCGGGCCTCGTGTGGCACTAGGTTGTCGGTGATGGCCAGCACCTTGACGGGACGGCCCAAGGCCAACAAACGGGCCACGGTACCCAAACAAGGGCCCATAAACGGGAGCCAAAATCGGAAAATGACCAGATCAAACTTTTGCCGCCGGTATTTGAGACCGTACCACAGCCAATTGAGCGGGTTGACCGAATTGAGCAGGGAGGCGATCTCCACCCCCACGGGCGGCGGATCGGTGGTGTATTGGCTGGTACCCGGGAACAGAAAAGCAGGGTATTGCAGGCGAAAACTCAAAATTTTTGTTGAATGGCCGGCGGCTTCCAAAGCCGTGGCCAGCCGTTCGTTGAGGGCAGCAATGCCCCCCCGCAATGGATGGGCCGGGCCTACGATCAGGATGCGCATAGCTGGTTTCATGGCAAATCTATAGTCAGGTATTCGCGCCCGATGGTCTTGCGCTGTTCGTCCAGCACCACAACCAAATATTTGCCCGGCTTATCAAAAAGGTGTTTAAAATAGGTATGCTTCCAATGTGGCTTAACCGAATGACGATCCGCAAAATATTTTACATTATATCCCTGACCATCGTAATAATATACTTCACAAACCAACACTTGACAATTGAAGGGAGTCCCGCGCCGCAGATAAGTGAAAATGGTCGCTTGCCCCATTTTGGTCAATTTGAACCGGAGGTTGGCACCAATTGGCTTGTCTAGTTTATCAATATTTTCGCAAAAAACCAGGTTGGTGCGAAATTGGGTGTGGATGGTATCCATTGCCAAAATCCGGCGATCGGGCCCAGTAAATGAAACGGTGAAAGTGCCCTCATCTGAAAACAAATACCGAAAAGCGATCCAAGTCTTGGGCTGGGCAACGGTGATCTTCCTAGTGTCATACTCTTCGTACCCCCCTTTGTCATTGGCCCGGTCGATGAAGAGGTACATTTTGGGCAATGGTAGGCCGGCTGCCGCTTGGTAGAACAAATGGATAAAACTTCCCTTGGCTGGATCGATTTTCCAAGTATTGGCTGCGCGGCCAACGCGGCCAGAACTGTCAAATTCATTGGTAAACAACACTGACTGGGCACTTGCATTTATCGATGTCAAGCACCCCAGCCAAACCAAACAGCGCTCCAAATCGAGCCTATTCCGCTTAAAATTGATATCTCGCAAGATTTTCCAAGTTTATTTTAATGTTTCTCGCATAAAGTTGGTCACATCGAGTCGAAATTGAATGAGCGAAGGCTTGTGAATGTACATCATGTGCCCACTCTCATAGTAGGTCATTTGGATATTGTTGCGCAAACTCTTGTCCAAACCTAAATGGTTCATCGTATAATCGGTGGCAAAATAGGGCGTGGCCAGATCATAATAACCATTGCAAACGAGCACTTGCAAACTGGGGTTCTTGGTGATGGCTTGCCGGAGCGTTTCGGCCACATTGAGATACTGGTTCTGGACGTTGTTGTAGTTCCACGGTTGTACCCGGCCCGTCAATATTTCGTAGGGCAGGTCGTTTTCATAATTGAGCTCCCGCCGCACATAGTCATTGATCGCCGTGGTGTAGGGACCATAGATTGCTCCGTTGTAGCTCGGGTCAAACTCGCTATTTTCCCCGGCGTAATCATAGTCATGGCCGGTAAGTCTCCCATCCAGCCGGCCCACGGTCTTGCGCTCTTTGCGCAGGAGCTCCTTGCAAAACCGCTGGATATTGATGCGCAAGTTGGTCTGATCCAAATATTCAGCCGACAATCCAGTGAACTTTTGGAGCTGCCCAATAAGGTATTGCTTTTCCTGATCGGTCAATTTATCGCCCTTCATCAACGCCAGCGTGTAGTCATTTTGGGCAAAACGCTCCACTTCGACCAACAACGTTTTTAGATCGGGATAAGCGGGCAGTTGTTTGTGGTACCATGCAATGGCGGCGTAAGTGGGCAGGAACAGCGCAAAGGGCAGGTCGTTTCCCCGCTCAAACCGGGCCGTTTGAAAATTCAAAATACTGGAAATCAACACCAGCCCGTTGATGTACATCCCGTGGCGGTCTTGCAGATACCCAGACAAGCCAGCGGCCCGGGTGGTGCCATAGCTCTCGCCAGCCAGAAATTTGGGCGAAGCCCAGCGTTTGTACCGACTGATCCAGAGGCGGATAAAATCGCCCACCGAAGCCACATCCTCCACGTAACCATGAAATTCTTTTTTGTCCACCCCGTCAGCCGGGCGGCTATAACCGGTCATCACCGGGTCGATGAACACCAGATCGGTATTGTCCAGCCACGTATATTCATTGTCCACCACTTTGTAGGGAGGCTTGGTGGCTTCACCTTTGTCGGTCATCAAGATCCGGCGGGGACCGAGTGCACCCATGTGCAGCCACACCGACGAAGAACCCGGGCCACCATTGAACGAAAAAGTGACGGGCCGGATGGCCGGATCCGTTGCCCCGTCCTTGGTGTAGGCGATAAAAAAAATATTGGCCCGTTCCTTTCCATTTTCTTCGCGCAGGGTGAGATAACCAGTAGTAGCCGTATAGTTGATCACTTGGCCATTGACCGTTACCCGGTG
>JAYUVL010000501.1:0-3479 GCA_043754075.1 Cytophagales bacterium
GCAAATGCCGGACAAAACCCTGATCTCGGGCATTTTTGGCTCGTTTTCCGATGCCCCGGGCGGTTTGAGCGAAGAAATGCAGGAAGTCATGATCGCCACCGGTGTGGAGTATTGGTACAACGACCTGATCGCACTCCGGGGCGGCTATTTCTACGAGCACAGAAACAAGGGCGGCCGCCAATATTTCACCCTTGGGGCCGGCCTCAAATACCAGACCTTCGCCATCAACTTCGCCTATTTGTTGCCCACTGGCCAGCAAAACCCCTTGGCCGATACCATGCGCTTTTCCCTATTGTTCAATTTCAACAAAGCCGTCAAAACTGACGGGGAAGTTGCCCCACAATAATAGGGGAATCACTAGATCCACCCTGAAACCCAGCGAAAAGGGCCAAACGCAACTGCGGATTGGCCCTTTTCCCTGGGTTTTTGGCCAATATTTGGTGTTCTCAAAAAGCCTCCCTACCTTTAGTTGATCAAACCCAACCGATTACCAACAAACGCTGTATCAATCACTGAGGGCAACTTATGTAAAAGAAGACTACTCCAATTTGCATTAGGCTTATGATGATGTTTTCTAAGCGGTTTCTTTTTCTTGCGCCACTGTTTGTACTGGTGGGTGCGGCCGACTCGTTGGGCCAATCTACCAACCGGTACATTATTCCAGTGGCAGTTCCTTTTCTGATCATTGCCCCCGATGCCCGCAGTGCTGGCATGGGCGATGTGGGCGCAGCTACCTCGGCCGATGCCAATGCGGCCCACTGGAACCCGGCCAAATTTGCTTTTATCGACAAACCGTTGGGTGTTTCCCTTTCGCACAGTCCTTGGCTGCGCGCCTTGGTGCCCGATATGTCGCTCTCCTATGCCAGCGGCTACAAACGGATCAGCCAATATGAGGTTATTGCCGTGTCGCTCCGCTACTTCGACATGGGCAGCGTACAATTGACCGGGCCCACCGGCCAACTGCTCCAAAACATCAACCCGCGCGACTTGGCAGTGGATGCCACCTACAGCCGCAAACTGTCGCGCAAGTTTGCCCTGGCCGGCACCGTCCGCTTCATCCACTCCAACTTGGATGGCAATGTGACCACGGGGGTGCTCAACCAAGCGATCCCTGCCAACACTGCTGCCGTTGATGTGGGCTGGTTTTACCAGAGCAAAGGCCATTGGGGTGCTTTGCCAGTCAATTTTGCCCTCGGCATGAACGTGTCCAACATTGGCGGCAAGATCGGTTATGGCTCCACGGCCCCACCCGATTTCCTGCCGGCCAACCTGCGGCTGGGCACTGCATTCACCAGCGAGCTGGACGAATACAACAAAGTGACGTTTGCCTTCGATCTCAACAAACTCATGGCCCCCTCGCCCAGCGCCCTCGATCCGACGGGAGCCGCCACCCCCAAAACCCTGTTTCAGGGCACAATGGGGTCGTTTGCCGATGCACCAAATGGGCTGCGCGAAGAATTGCAAGAACTCATGTATGCGATGGGCGTGGAATACTGGTACAAAGATCTGGTGGCGGTCCGGGGCGGCTATTACAATGAGCACCGCACCAAGGGCGGCCGCAAATACCTAAGCTTGGGCCTGGGCCTGCGCTACCAAGCTTTCGGGATCGATTTTGCCTATTTGATGCCCCACGCCCAAGCCACTCCCCTGTCCGATACGTTGCGGTTCTCGCTCCTGTTCGGGTTTGAGCGCAACCGGCCCCAGCCCTCCGACGAGCCCGCCCAAGCTAGATTGGATTAACCCGCCAGTGGGACTTTTGTCCAGAAATGCGTAATTTCGTTGCGGCTAGCACTTTTGGTCCGCTTGGTTGGTTAGCTGTTTAGCCCCAAATAACCATTTTGTCAGTTTTAAACCTTTGAAGGGGCATGGAAAATAACCTTGCTTTGTACAAGAGCATCATTGCCGACTTGGGGCGCGTGCCCGAAGATCGGCTAGGGGAAGTGCGCGCCTGGCTGGACCAAGTGCTGGGGCAGGTGGAGGAATCGTTAGCTGAAGACGAAAAACTTGCTGAACCGCCTTGTAAACCCCTGACCAGAGAGGAGAAAATCCGCCAATACGTGGCGGAAGACTTTCAACGTTTTGAGGATACTTTCCGAGCATTGGCATGACCGAGTACCTGACCAAAGCCGACGTATTGTACATCAATGAAGCTACCATACGGACTCACGGCGGGCATTTCGTTCCTCCACACAACTTTTTGCATCAAAACAGCCTCGATTACTTGCTCGAGATAGTGCAAGCCGAGGTTTTTGGCCAACCCCTTTATCCAGAAATCTACGACAAAGCGGCGGTTTACCTTTATAACATTGTGGCCAACCATGTTTTTCAGGATGGCAATAAACGGACAGGTTTGGAATGCTGCTTGTTGTACCTCCGGCTCAACGAATATACTTTGGCTAGTTCGGTCAGCAACCAAGACCTTACCGAATTTGTGCTGGGCGTGGCAGCGGGCCAGAGTTCGCTGGCCGAAGTTAGCCAATGGCTCAAGGCAAATAGCTGCCCGCGCCGATAAAACAGCTTATCTGGTGATTTGTTAAAATAGTATTTTTGAAAAATCATCAGTGCCTGTTCGTATTGCACCTACTCGCCCCAAGATTGGCCCATCGGGAAGGGCCGATTTGCCAACACTTTCAAGCCTTCTTCTCCGCCCGCAGTTTATGATCAAAGCGGGCGATTGACTTGGTGGCCGAGATTTTCAAACGGTACTACGCCCACGAGTTCTCGCCCGGGCAAGTGGAGGCCATCACGGCCGGTATCCGCGACTATCATGCGCCCGAGGAACAAACGAATAATTAAGAGTATATTTTGGATTTAACACCTATTGATAATAGATCGTCCCCAAACGATGCTTGCGCTTCCCCTGATCATCCAATGTTTTGTCCATAAATCACCACTGGAAATCGCTCAACTCGGTGAAATGGGTTTTCATCTCTTGTGGCCTTGATCATTCGCAAGATGAGCGGTTCCCATTATTGTGCCATTTGCAAAATTCCAAAACATACTCTTATGCACTCACCCACCAGTAGCGTTCGAGCTTGCCCACCTTGTCCTTATAGTATTGATAGTCAATTAATTAGACCTATTTTTTCCCGCTATGTGAGAATGATGTAATTTCTTTCAATAATCATATAACGCCTAATAGAGCATTTCTTTTCACCTTTGCACATCACTAAATAAAGTCCACCTCAAACCAATTAACAATACAAACAAATGGAGACTAGAAAGAACAAAGACTCAGCCAATAAAGCTTCTATGAAGCCTTCGCAACTCATGCAATTATTTGAAGATGAGCTGAAAGACATCTACTGGGCAGAAACCGCACTGCTCAAAGCTATGCCCAAAATGATTAAAAGTGTCACCTCTGAAGAGCTAAACGCAGCCCTGACCGTACATCTGGAGGAGACCAATGAGCAAATCAGCCGATTGGAAAAGGTCTTCACGCTTATCAAGGTAAAAGCTGAAGCAAAAAAATGTGAAGC
>JAYUVL010000502.1:0-2063 GCA_043754075.1 Cytophagales bacterium
GGCGTGTACGCGGGGCTTGGTTGATGGGCCTACCCCGGCCGGGGCCGAAAACAGGTCACTAGATGGCAGCGGGCTCTCAGTCACCATCCGGCCGCCAAAGCGGGTCAACAATCGACTGGTGTTTGGAGATTACCAGCATTTCAACCACACTTGGAAAAGCCTGGAGGGCAAAACGGCAGCAATGCTTGGCGAGTGGGAAAAACAGCACAACCACCGCTCTTTTCGCGAGGCACTCCGCCTGGCCGACCAGCCCTACCCGATCACCAAGCAACGATTTCCCGCCGCCTATTCAGCATTGCTGAACGAACAGGCCGAGGTGCAGGTCGGCCCACACATCGTCTTTTTTGAACAGGACAAAAAATACTTCGTGCCCGTTCAGGCGGCCGCAGCGGTGGCCCAGGTGCGCCATGGCATGGGCGAAGCAGAGCAGAAAGCCCTTGATGTCCTACGGATCGATTTGCCAGAATACCGGGTGGTGGACGCTGGCCCGCTGGGAAATGGGCGAGTGGAAGGATCGGCGGTGCTGGCCGCCAACCAAGCCGTGGAGCGGTCGCACGAATACGCTGCCAATTCCCAAAACTTCAAAATCACTTTTGTCGTCTGGAATTTTGTGGACTGGCAGTATGCAAGCGAAGGAAACTTTGGCATTGTTTGGGGTTGGATATCTTCACTCAATACCTCCATCCGTACCGAGTATTGGCGCTGCAACTTCTGGGGCAGTTGCTGGTGGAGCATGGCCGGTGAAAATTCCGACCGCTGGATCAGGAACTTGAATATTGACACTACCCCACCCCTTGCTACTCAATATGTTTTTGATGCCGATAATCCCAATTTCGGTGCTACACTTTTGAACCAAAGCAGTGCAAATACTCTGTTTGACCACCAGTTAGGGAGTGCGGGAAGCCTTGGCAACTGCGGCAATGGCTACTGCCCTATCTGGACGATCAACAGTTTTAGTGGCGACTACGAGTGCCGCGTGTACCCACATTACACCCAGTTTGCCCCGCATACGTCCAACCGCACCCGGGGCCTGTTCCGCGATCCGTTGTTTTTTAACTAAACCAGCTTTACATCATGAACACACACCTGTTAAACCGCCTAGCACTCTACTTTATCTTCCTGCTTATCGGCCTCGGGGCCTGCGAAAAACCGAACCCCGAAGTGGTAATCAGCGGGGTAATCCGGGCCAAGGTCAATGGCCAGCCCTGGGAATCGACCCGGATTGTTTGGGGCAGTTTCACTTCAAGGGGGATAAGCTATCCTGGCAGCGGGTTTAGCCCACTCTTTATTTGGGCCAAAGGAACCAATAGTGGAGAAAATGCGATGAGCCTTAACATCTCGGCCAATTCCAATATTTTTAATCAAAAAGGACAATTTTCTGTGCGGGGCATTCAAGAACTGCGCTTTTCCAACGAGTACTATTTTGCTGAACCGATCAACACCCAGATGGAGATACTCTCGGCCGATACGCTTACGCGCACCATTGAGGGCCGTTTTTCGTTCAGGGCTTCTTGTTGCCTCAGCGGACAGCGGGAGCGGTCAGTAGAAGTCACCGACGGCTACTTCAAGCTCGTGTTTCCGTAGGCACGCAGAGTTTAAAATGACAAGAAACAGCCCCCAAGGATGGCAGAATCCTTGGGGGCTGTTCACATCACCGCCCGTCCCACCCGCTGGGCCACAGATCAGCCACCACACTTGATGAAGCAGCCAAAAACAATGTTAAATTTTGGCCACCGTGCAACTTGGCCCCGTGATCCCGCGTCATGGGAATGGCTTGTTTACACTGTACTAAAACCCAATGTATCATGAAAAAATCGCTTTTGGGAGAGGGTTTGCGCTCCCTGCTCAGGGACTGGTGGTCTTGGCGCACATCAAGCCTTGTGTGCTAAAAAATTGTCGCCACCTAAAAGAATGTTCAAAAAAATAAGTCAAAATTTTTTTGTCTCCAAAAAAATCAAAAAAACGCTCGGTTTTTTGGAATAAAATGGCGTTTTCATACTTTTTGGGCAATCAATTCGTTGATGGGCTGGATGAACGCAACCAGTCGCTTCCGGTACCCGTAC
>JAYUVL010000503.1:0-5382 GCA_043754075.1 Cytophagales bacterium
GTTGCCTTTTTCGTCTTTTTCGGGTTGATGTACGGTTATTTGATAAAAGCCAAAATCTTCGTTATTAAATATTTTGCTGTACTCATTCTCCTCAAAAGCAAAATAGATTTCTTGTATTGCCTCTATATGCGTGTTATCTAATTCGTTGCGTTTGCTACCCAAAGATTTACGCATTTTCTTGTAAAAAACAGACGATGAGGCGTTGATAAGTTGTATTTTCCCTTTGCGTTTTTCCTCTTTTGCATTACTCAAAAACCATACGTAGGTAGCTATGCCCGTGTTATAAAATATGTCATTGGGCAGTTGCACAATACATTCTAACAAATCATTTTCTATTACATATTGCCTAATGCCACTTTCTCCGCTTCCTGCATCACCTGTAAACAAGGCAGAACCATTGTGAACAGACGCAATACGGCTACTGCCATCTTTTGGGTCTTTCATTTTAGAAAGCATGTGCAAAAGAAACATCAGTTGCCCATCATTGCTGCGTGAAGTAAGGCAGACTGTTTCTAATTCCCCTTTAAAATTTCGTATAGGCAAATTAAATCTTGTATCTACAATGCTTGTTTTTTTATCTGTTCCCACATTTAGGTTATCCATGTCTTGTTTCCAAGTCGTACCATAAGGTGGATTGGTCAGCATAAAATTGAATTTCAAATCTGCGTCAAAACCGTATTCACTCAGCGTAGAACCAAATTTGATTTTTTCGGGGTCTTCGCCTTTCAGCAACATATCCGATTTGCAAATGGCGTACATTTCGCCGGTGTTCTCTTGTCCGTATAAATGAAAAGTGGCGGTTGACTTTATTTCTCCTTCGGGATTAGTTGCAAATAATTTGGATTGGGTAAGCATTGCCCCCGAACCCGCACAAGGGTCGTACACCAAAAAAGTTCCTTTTTGAATTTTGTCTTTTACCGGTAGATAAACCAAATGTGTCATTAAGCCAATAATTTCTCTGGGCGTAAAGTGTCGCCCTGCGGCTGCGTTGGTTTTTTCATTAAATCTGCGTATCAAGTCCTCAAACATATAGCCCATTGCCATAGGCGATATTTTGTCGGGGCTTAACTCAACTTTTGGGTTACAAAATTTTTCAATGAGTGAAAAAGTGATACCTGTACTTTGAAAAGTTTCTAATTGGTTGCGGAATTTAAACTTGCTGATAATGTCTTGCACGTTTTCAGAAAAACCATTGAGATAATCTAAAAAGTTAGTGTCAATATTTTTAGGGTCAGCCAACAGTTTTTTCATGGTAAAGGGTGAGGTGTTGTAAAACGCCAAACCAGTTCCGTGTTGTTCACTTGATAGTAGTCCGTATAAATTGCCAATCTTGCTTTTAAATTCTTCGTGGGTTTTCAGCACTTTGTCTTTGGTGGTTTCGAGTGCCAAGTCCAGCCGCCTTAAAACTGTCATTGGAAGTATTACGTCTTGATACTGATTTTCAAGAAACTTGTTAATCAATACATCGTCTGCAACTGTCCAGATGAAGTTAATGATGGGTTGAAGTGACTGTGTATTTAAACTCATGTTTTATTTTGTCTGTTCGTTAAATCTTAGTTGTCCAAATCACGTTTTTTGACCCAATGATTGTCATAGGTGCGTTGGCAAAATTAGCTCTTTTGCAAGCTTGGGTTTGCGGGTCGACCTATGTGGCTTGCAAATGTGCCAATGTGCAACTGGTTAAAATTGAATTAGAAAAATGTGCAGTGGGGAAATAAAAAACACAAACGGGTCGGCAATGAGTGTCGGCTTACTCGTTATCCGTTTGATAGATGGTCTGTATGTTGGTCACCTGTCAAAATGGTTTGTCTTTGTGTTAATGTTCAGTTTATAGTTGTCTGTTTGTTGTTGCACTGTCGTCTTTTAGGCTTGCTTACAACTCGTTAATATACGCAACTGCCCCCATTCATTATACAAAAGTATGATATGAGTGATGGCCAAGGAAAACTTCGCCACCGCAATGCCCCCTTCCAACGTTTGCGCTGCTGGGCTTTTGCCCAAATTACCGATCAGGGTGACGCAGTTTAACCCTTTCGTGGACTTTTTTTACGTTTGCCCAAATGTAAAGACCCTTTTTCAACTATCCAAATTGTCCGAGGGATTTTTTGTTTGGTCAAGGCCCTTCGTGGTCATATGGCGCGTAAATCTCGGTCATTTCGCTGCTTTCGTGCCCCAGCCGGGCCTGAGTGTAGGGCAGTGGGGGAGATGTCAGGTTGATCCAAGTAACCGCGAAGTGATTGGGACGGCCCAACCATTGGCACCCCAATTTGCAACATGCCCTCTTTTAGCATTGGACAAAGGGGAAATGGCCGCGCAGTGGACCACGATCCCTTTTTTTAAACATTTTCCAGTCCAATTTGTCATCAAGCCATGGGCGCGTGGCTCGCTGTATGTTCCTGCCAGTCAAATGGCGGGCCCCCCGGTTGTTCATCGCCCGGCCACTTTTTTACCGGAGCAAATCCCTTGCGTGGGATGCCCCGCTAATTTGTGTATCTTGCCTTTGGCCTGTCAGTGCGAGCTGGCGGGTCCATTAGCCACCAAGCGACAACACTCATTGTTAATCAATATCAATCAATTATAGCTAACAATTTAAAACGATGATTGCAGCATTGCAAGCAAAGATCCAGCAGATATTCCCCACTGCGGATCAGGTGCCGCCCGAATTTAGGGTGACAGAGCCGCTCCACCAGCGCGATTACCTGATGGATGGCGAAATGCGGACCTGGAACGGAGAAGTCCACACCGTGCTTTCCCCCATTTACATTGAGGAGGGCGGGGAACTGAAGCAAAAGGTGGTCGGGAGCTACCCGCTCACTGGCCAAGCTGAAGCAATGGAAGCTTTGGCCTCCGCTGATTTGGCCTACAACAATGGGCGTGGCGAATGGCCCACCATGTCGGTCACTGAGCGCATCAAGTGCGTGGAAGATTTCACCGGCAAAATGATCACCCAAAAAAAGGCGGTGGTAAACCTGCTGATGTGGGAAATTGGCAAATCGTATGCCGACTCGGTGAAGGAGTTTGATCGGACCGTGGAGTACATTTATGCCACGATTGATGCCCTGAAGGAACTGGACCGCAACAGTTCCAAATTCGTGATCGATCAAGGCATTATTGGCCAGATCCGCCGCTCGCCATTGGGCGTGGTGCTGTGCATGGGCCCGTTCAACTACCCCTTGAACGAAACGTTCACCACCTTGCTGCCGGCCCTCATCATGGGTAACACGGTGCTGTTCAAACCGCCAAAATACGGCTCGCTGCTCCATTATCCCTTGCTGGATGCTTTCCGCACTTCGTTCCCCAAGGGCGTGGTGAACACGGTTTATGGCCGGGGCAACACTGTTGTGCCCGCCATGATGCAATCGGGCAAAATCAATGTGCTCACGCTGATTGGCTCCAGCCGGGTGGCCGACTCGCTCAAGAAAATGCACCCCAAAGTGAACCGCCTCAAAGCCATTTTGGGGCTGGACGCCAAGAATGTGGGGATTGTGCTGGAAAACGCCGACCTCGATCTGGCTGTCAAAGAGTGCGTCCTTGGCTCGCTCTCATTTAATGGACAACGCTGCACGGCCATCAAAATCATTTTTGTCCACCGCCAAATAGTGGATACTTTTTTGGCCAAAATGAGCGAGGCCATCGGTCAAATGAAGTTTGGCATGCCGTGGGAAAGCGGCATCCAAGTGACCCCCCTGCCCGAACCCAACAAGCCGGATTACCTGGAGGAGTGCATCCAAGATGCGGTGGCCAAAGGGGCGCGCGTGATCAACCCAGGTGGGGGCACCCGCAACCGGTCGTTCGTCTATCCGGCGTTGATGTACCCCGTGGACAGCACCATGAAACTGTACCGCGAAGAGCAGTTTGGCCCCGTGGTGCCAGTGGTGGCCTTCGACTCGATCGAGGCCCCGATTGATTACCTGGACGACTCCGACCACGGCCAGCAAGTGAGCATTTTTGGTACCGATGCCCTCCAGATTGCCAGCCTCATTGATCCGCTGGTGAACCAGGTGAGCCGGGTGAACATCAACAGCCAATGCCAGCGCGGGCCGGACAGTTTTCCCTTTACCGGGCGCAAGGATTCGGCCGAGGGCACGCTATCGATCAGTGATGCGCTGCGGTCATTTTCCATCCGATCGCTGGTGGCCACCAAGTACACCGAAGAGAACAAGCGGATTGTCAATGAGATAGTGGACAATCACGAATCCAATTTCTTGGCCACCCGGTTTATTTTGTAAATGGATGGCCCCGGCTTCGGTCGGCCAACCAGCGTAGTGACTGGCGGCGAAAAAGTAAGGCAGAAAATCATCCGATGGTTTTCTGCCTTATCTTTGGCCTGAACAGCCGCCCGTTTCATGCCCCAATCCAAAAAATATCCCCCACCCCAGCCCCGCGTGAGTGTTTTGCGGGGCATGCTGCTTGGCGGAAAGCTCAACCGCTTGGTATTGGCCGTTTCTTTGCTGCTCATTAGTATGGTGATCGGGGTCATGGGCTACATCTGGATTGAGGGCATGGGGTTTTGGGATGCCCTGTATTTGGCCACCATTATCCTGTCCACAGTGGGCATGAACGAGATCAAGCCCCTAAGTGAATTGGGCCGGGCGTTCACCATTTTTTATATTTTGGTCAACTTCAGCATCTTTGCCTACTTTATCTCGGTCGTTACCCGCTATATTTTTGAGGGGGAACTCCGGCAAATTTTTAGAAAATACATGATCACCGAAAAAGTGAGCCGTCTCAACGGCCATATTGTTGTCTGCGGTTTTGGTCGCTATGGAAGAAAGGTGTGCGAACAATTGGAAAGCAATGGTTTCCGCAAATTTTTGATCGTGGAGCGGGACAAAGATAAGTTGCTGGATTACTACGGCCAACTCGACAAAGTGGCCTACATTGAGGGCGATGCCACCGATGATGCCGTCTTGGCGCAGGCAAATATTTCCCGGGCCAAGGCCGTGATCAGTACGCTGCCCGAAGATGCGAGCAATGTTTATGTGGTGCTTTCGGCCCGTGAGATGAACCCCACCGTCACCATTATTGCCCGGGCCAGCAGCGAGGCCGTGCAACAAAAACTGCGCCGCGCCGGTGCCACGCACGTGGTCATGCCCGACGTGATCGGGGGGATGCACATGGCCAACCTCATCATCCGCCCCGAAGTAGTGGAATTTATCGACTTGCTCAATGGAGTGGGGGAGAACAAGCTCCGCCTCGACGAACTCCGTTTTGCTGACCTCAAAGAACAGTACCGCAATGATACCATCCACCAATTGCAAATCGGCAACACCTCGGGGGTCAATGTGATTGGCTTCAAAGATGCCAAACAAGGCTTCGTGTTCAACCCTAACCCCCACCGCAAATTTGATGAGGGCGACACCATCATCGTGATCGGTCAGG
>JAYUVL010000504.1:0-6773 GCA_043754075.1 Cytophagales bacterium
GGGTGCAGGCCCAGCGCGGTCAACTGTTGGGCCACAAACTGGGCGGTTTGGTGCTCTTGGAACGAAAGCTCGGGATGCTGATGCAGATGCCGGCGGTTGGCCACCATCTCAGCCGCGTACTGGGCGGCCAAGTCTTTGATAATGCTGATCATGGGAAAGAAGAAGTAAAACGCTGACTATGCCAAAACAAAAATGGATTGCAGGCGTTGGCCGATCCATTGCCAAAACCGGTCTTGATGGTTCCAAACAAATTTACAAGGGATCGGCCAGTAACCACCAAGGACAAAACTAGGCGAAATGGCTGGAATATTGTGCCTATATTTACGCAGTAAACCAAACCACACAATGAGCCCCGCTTTAGAAACCGCCGTTGACACCGAAAGAATACACGCCGTTTTTGCGGCCCACCAAAAACGCGCCCTCCTACTCCGCCGTTCGACCGCTGATGAGCGGATCGCCAAATTGGAACGCCTGCGCGAGCTGCTCAGTGTCCACGAGAAGGATTTACAACAAGCAGTGTACGACGATTTCCGCAAGCCTGCCGTTGAGGTGAGCACCACCGAGCTACTGCTCACCCGCCTGGCCATCAAACACACGATCAAGCATTTGCGGAGTTGGATGGCCCCCCGCTCGGTGCCCTTTAGTTTGTTCTTTGCCGGCACCAGTTCACGGATAATTGCGGAACCAAAGGGCGTTGCCCTCATTATTGCCCCTTGGAACTACCCGATCATGTTGCAGCTTGAGCCGCTGGTGTATGCCATAGCGGCGGGCAACACTGCGATCCTCAAACCTTCCGAGTTGACCCCACACACCTCCTCCCTCATGGCCCGGCTGGTGCCCCAATATTTTGCCGAAGACGAAGTCGCACTTTTTGAGGGTGGGGTTGAAGTATCCACTGCCTTGCTGGACTTGCCCTTCCACCACCTATTTTTTACCGGTAGCCCGGCGGTGGGCAAGATCGTGATGCGGGCGGCGGCCAAACATTTGGCTTCGGTCACGCTCGAGTTGGGGGGGAAATCGCCCGTCATCATTGACGAGACCGCCGACCTACGCGATGCTGCCGAGAAAATCATCTGGGGAAAGTGCATAAACGCCGGCCAGACCTGCGTGGCCCCCGACTACTTATTGATCAAGGCGGCCCTAGAAATCCCGTTCATTGAAGAATGCAAAAAAACCGTTGAGCGGTTTTATGCCAACGGCGGGGAGGACGTGGCAAATTCGCCCCATTTGGCCCGAATCGTCAACCAGAAAAACCACCAAAGACTGGTAGGGCTGCTCGAAGATGCCGTCCAGCAAGGAGCACAAGTAGCAATGGGCGGCCAGCATAAGGCGGGGGAGCGGTACTTGGCTCCCACAGTGCTGACGCAGATCACGCTAGCCATGAAAATCATGCAAGAGGAAATTTTTGGTCCACTGCTGCCGATCATGACCTACCAACACTTGGATGAGGCCATTCAAACCATCAATGCCGGCGAAAAACCGTTGGCACTGTATGTTTTCAGCAAGAACCAACAAAACATTGACAAAGTGATCCAAAATACCTCGGCAGGTGGCACTTGCATCAACGAAGTACTGCTGCATTTTGGCCACACCAACTTGCCCACTGGCGGCATCAACAACAGCGGGATTGGCAAAAGCCACGGCATTTATGGGTTTGAAGCGTTTTCCAACTTGCGCCCAGTGCTCCGACAACGGGTTGGCTGGACCAGCCTCAAGTTTTTTTATCCACCTTACACCGAAAAAGTCAGCAATATGGTTGCCTGGGCCCAAAAACTGCTGAGCTAGCCCTTAAACGCTGGCTTTTTGAAAAAGCATGATGGCCCACCGGTTTTTGGTTTTCATTTCCTTAAAAACCAAACCCTTAGGAGCAGCCGCTTCGGTAAGCCGCCCCGCTTCATTTTCATAAAAGCCACTGAAAAGGATCAGCCCGTTGGGGGCCAACTGGGCAACGTACAAGGGCAGTTCGGACAACAAAATGTGCAAGTTGATATTGGCATAGATGAGGTCATAATGGTGGATTTTGTCCGCGAATGTTTCGGCGGTGCCCAGTTGGGCGTTGATCTGTACGTGGTTCAGGGCCGCATTTTCCAGGGCATTCTCCACCGCCCAGTCCTCCACGTCGCAGGCATCGGCCGAAGCAGCCCCGAGCCGCATGGCCATGATGGCCAAAATACCGGTGCCACATCCCCAGTCGGCCACCCGTTTGTGCTGGTGATCGAGCTCCAGTTGTTTGGCCACCAGCAAGGACGTGGTTTCGTGGTGGCCAGTGCCAAACGACATCTTGGGCGTGATCAACAACTCATGTTCAAAACCGATGGGCGCGTGGAACTCGGCCCGAATGTGGACCCGGCCCGCAATTTCCACCGCCGGATAATTGGCTTCCCACAGTTCGTTCCAGTTCTGCTTGGCCTCGCGGCGGAGTTCGTGCCGGATCGTGGTCATTCCTGAATACCGCTGGATGATTTCCTCATAGTCCGCTGGGCTAAAATCAGCTTCCAAGATCGAGGTTTCAAAGCTGTCGCCAGTCAGGTCGATAAAAGCATCAAACCCAAGGTTGGCAAGTTCGGCTTTAAGAATATCGGCAAATTCGCCGGGCGCACTCAAGTTGAGGACGATGTACATGGTATTTGGGGTGGATTAACTTCAACTATATCTTTAAACTATTGTGGCAAAATATTTGTAAATCAAGTTTTTATCTCATAAACTTGCCCTACAAAAAATAAACTGGTGAAACAATTCACATTTGCCTTGGTGGTTTTGAACAGTGTGTTGCTGGCCTTGATGGGGCAGGGCATTACGTGGCAAACTTTTCGCCAGCGCAACCCGGTCACTGAGCCTGTCCTGCCCACCACCTACCCAAAGTTCCGGGCCAAAGATACGGTTTCTGTCCCGGTTTTGGCCCCGGTGCCCGAAAATTGGCGCACCGAGCAACTGGAATGGCTGACCACCGAACGGCTGACCACGGCGGTTGGCACCAAGTCGGTGATATTTGATCGCACCCGCACCCGCGTGTATGCCATGAACTTGGACGGGATGAGCGTGTGCGAATTTGACCGCGCTTCGCGCCGCCTGCTGCGCAAACTGGTTTTTGCGGGTACCCCCGGGGAAGGTTTTAATTATCAGACCAAAAAGACGTTCGACTCGTTTGAGGAAAAACCGGTTGAGGCCTGCCTTACCCATCAGGATCGTTATCTCTGGATCTCGTTGCACAACGCGGGAGGCGTCGTTTTTTGGGACTTGACAGCCCCGGCCCGTGCGGTGGCCCTGCCCGGCCGATCGGCCCGGCTCATCACTTTCCAGCCGGACAGCGCCGGCCAAAACCGGCCCTTTGCCGAGCAGGACATCCAACTGCCCTTCATTGCCACCGGTAAAACGCCCAAGGTAATGGCGGCCAGCCCCGATCAACGCCGTCTTTTTGTGGCCAATTGGCACAGCAACAAGGTGAGCGTACTGGATATTTCGCCCCAAGATCCTGCCCGCTGGGCGAAAATCGCCGATCTGCCCACTACGCCGATTCCGCGCGGTCTGGCCGTAGCTGCCGACGGCCGCCGCCTGTTCATTGGCCAAATGGGCGGCGCCCACATTGAAGTGGTCAGTTTGGACAGCCTCAAGCCCCAACACCGGATCTATACCGGGGTCAATCCCCGCCATTTGGTGTTGCGGGGCCATCAATTGTTTGCCTCGCTCAACTTGGCCGGGCGGTTGGTGCACATCAATACCGACGATCTTACCGTGGTGCGCTCCGTTGCCACCTTGCCCCAGCCCCGCACCATTGCCCTGTCGCCCGATGGCTCACTGATCTTTGTGACTTGCTACACCCAAAACAAATTGCAGGTGTTCCGCACCGATGATTTGAGCTTGGTCGGTACTTACAAAACCGACCTGCACCCGGTGGGGGTGGCCATCCACCAAGCTGGGGACGAAGTGGAGGCTTGGGTGGGCAACTATGCCGCCGGGAACATCACGGTACTACGGTTCCGGGCTACCCGGCATAGCATTTAAATCTTGGCCAAGGCTGATTTATTTGTCTTATTGGTTAACTTTTGAAAAGCGATTGCCCTTGTCGTGGTTTCATTTGGCAGTCTGGCCTGTAAATTTATCCGGGGAAACCAAAGAGAAGCGCCAGCCTAATTTTCTGGGAATGGTTTTTAGGACCCTGCCCAATCAGCAAGTGTGCCCACCAACGATCCTCGTTCGGTCGTTGGTGGGCACATTTGCTCAGTGACTTTGGACAGCCGCCTTACTTTACCTTGTTGGCATTTTTCACATATTTGTCCAGCCATTGGTTCATTTCCCACAGCATGTGGAGCACGCTCTCGCGGGCCCGGTAGCCGTGGCTTTCGTGGGGCAGCAGCACAAAACGCACGGTGGAGCCGTGTCCCTTCAGCGCGTTGTAAAACCGCTCGCTCTGGAGGGGGAAAGTACCGGGGTTGTTGTCGGCTTCACCATGCACCAACAGAATGGGTTCCTTGATCTTGTCGGCATACATGAAGGGCGACAACTTGTTGTAAATCTCCGGGGCCTGCCAGTAAGTGCGCTCTTCTTGTTGGAACCCAAACGGGGTAAGGGTGCGGTTGTAAGCCCCGCTCCGGGCGATTCCAGCCTTGAATAAATCGCTGTGAGCCAGCAAATTGGCGGTCATAAATGCCCCGTAGGAATGCCCTCCGGCGGCCACTCGGGCCGGATCTACTACGCCTAGGCGAGCGCCCTCGTCAATGGCCGCCTTGGCACTGGCCACCAGTTGCTCAACAAAAGTATCGTTGGGTTCGGTCTTGTCCTCACCCACGATGGGAATCGAGGCATTGTCCAAGATGGCGTAGCCCTGCGTGGCCCAAAAAATGGGGGTCCCCCAGTTGAGGCGGGTGAATCGGTAGGGCGAACCGCTCACTTGCCCGGCAGCGGCCTTGGTCTTAAACTCTTCGGGGTAGGCCCAGAGGAAAGTGGGCAGGGGGCCATCTTCTTTTTTGTAGCCAGCGGGCAAGTAGAGCGTCGCGCTCAAATCTATGCCATCGGCCCGTTTGTACTTGAGCAACTGCTTGGTCACGCCCTTCATCTGCGGATAGGGATCGGCAAAACTGGTGATCTGAGTCATCTTCTTTTTCTTCAGATCACGGACAAAATAATTGGGGGTTTCGGCTTGGCTTTCGCGCTGGGTGAGAATTATCTGCTTCTCAAAGTCCAGCACGGCCACTGGGCGCTCGTAGTAGGGGGCCTCTGATCGCCACAAGCGGGTCGACTGGCGGGTAGTGAGGTTGAACAAGTCGACAAACGGCCGGTCGCCCTCGGGGGAGGCCCCAGCACCAAACATGATCAGATGGTTGCCTTTTTCCAGGGCCAATACTTGCCGGCCATACTGGTTGAGCTTGGTTTCCGGCGATCCGGGATTGTTGTAGGTGTCTTCGGAGGAGCGCTCGAGCAAGAGGGTACTCACCCGGGTGGTTGGGTTCAGGATCCGGGTAATTTCCTTGCGACTGGCCCGCCATTGCTCATAGGCAAATGCCACTTGGGCTGTCCCCCACACTATGCCACCGAAACGGTAAGTGGTGGTGAGCAGCTCTTGCGGGGCGGCCGCGAAGGGGGCATCGAGCGTAAACACGCGATCGCGCACGGCCATTTCCTTTTTGGGATCGCCGCCGTCCTGCGCTTCGGCCCACACCAAAGTGGCCGGGGCATCGTCGCGCCAAGCGTGGCTGCGTTGCCCAGTGGCCACGGCATCAAAGCCAGTGGGCACGTTGTCGCGCAGGGGCAGATCGGTCAGTGACTTGACCAAACTGCCGTCGGTCGTGCTCAGCAAGTCGATCTTGACGGGAAAGCTGCCCGCCGTCACCAAGTAAGAATAAGGGCGGTGTATCGTGCGCAGCATGACATACAGGCCATCGGGCGAGGGGCTGGCCGTGCTAATGACCCCGGCTTGGCCAATTTTGGTCACCGCCCCACTGAGGGTGGTCTTGATCACTTGCGAAGTGCAGTAGTGATCAAAAATGGCTTCATCCTGCGGGTTTTTGAGCAGATCCTGGTACGTGCGAGCCGGGGCGGTACGGCCCAAGTTTTCCTGCACCACCGGGCCATTGGGGGCCAATTGGGGCAAGGGGGCGGATCCCCGGCCCGAGGGAACAGTGGTGCAGATCAGGTGCTGGCTATCGGACAACCACCGAAAAGCCCCGCCACCCATGGTCATGTTGAGCACAAAACTGCCCACCCGGGCAGCACTGGCCGTGGCCACGTCGATTACCCATAGCTCGATCCCCGTTGGTTTGGTCAGGGCAAAGGCAATCTTGGTTTGGTCGGGCGACCAAGTAGGCCCGGAAATCAATGGGTTAGACGGCAGTCCCTGCACCGCAATGGTTTCACCACCCGCTACTTTTTTTAACTTCAATCCAGTGAAATAGGCCATCCGGCTGGGGCCACTGGTAGCGGGATTGATCCGTAAACCGGCCAGCCGCAGTTCGGGCTGGGCCAGTTCAGCGATGGTGGGCAGGTCTGACTGCTCCAAGAACAGCAGCCAAATCCCCTTGGCATCCACACTTACCGCTGGGGTAGTGGGGGCGTTCACCAAATCGGCAATGGCCTTGGGGGGAGTTTGATAGGTGAGGTTGTCTTGGGCTTGGGCGAGGGTAGCCAGCAGGCAAGCCAGGCCGAGGAGGACGGTTTTCAAGTTCATGGTCTTTGTTTGGATAATGACGAACTACAACCCCCCAAAGGTAGCAAAGCGGGTGTTTGGGCCAGTAATGAGCAGGGCAGATTTAAGGATTTATTTTGGTGAAAGGTGGGGG
>JAYUVL010000505.1:0-19309 GCA_043754075.1 Cytophagales bacterium
TAGTGGCCGATCTCCAAATTGCGTTTCCGCTCTTTGCCGAAGATTTTATCAATCATATTTTTAAGGAAGAGTCTCAGCTTTTTGGGCACATCATCCTGCTGGACAATGCCCGATATGGACTAGCGCCCCTTTCCGAGGTGTATTTTGCCATGGAAAAGTTATCGATCCAAGATTTTGCCCACGCCCACAGCACCGAAGATGATGACATGGCGGGCATCCGCGAACTCACCAAGCATTACACTACTTCTATAAACACTCCATTGATTATCAAGGTATTGTATGCAGAACTTCAAGATTTTGAAGCAGAATTGAAAGTCCACGCGGCCATTGAAGACGACCTGCTGCTCACCAAAGCGGCGGTGTTGGAGGCTAAGGTAAAAAAGATGGTGCAAGAAAAAACCCGACTTAATTGAATGAATAAAGCGGGTGGTAGGCCAAACAATTGCGCTCCGAAACTCATTTCACAAACAAGTCTTGTTCAATAAACCCCATATCATTTCTTCATTTTCAACCCGATCAATATGTACACTGGGCTTTTGCATACCCACACTACGGTAGTTCTACTCTTCTTGCTGCTCTATTTGGGCAAAACAGCCCTGCTGCTGGCCAATCAAAAAGCAGCTTTGGCCAAGTTGACCAAAATGACCCGCATCCCCGAGATGGTGATCAGTGCCTTGTTCCTCATTACCGGCTTTTGGATGTTTTTCCAACTTCCCGAATGGAATACCCTACTGTTGGTAAAAATTGGGCTGGTTTTATTGTCCATCCCCGTGGCCGTTGTTGGTTTCAAGCGGGCCAACAAAGCACTGGCCGCCCTTTCGTTCCTGCTCATTGTGGGGGCATACGGGCTGGCCGAAGTGAGCCGCGCCCGCTCGGCCAGCAAGGTCGAGCTAGTGGGAGTGGTCACCGATCCGGCCGCCAGCGATTACAATGCGGTGGCCCACGGCAAAGCCCTGTACGAAAAAGGCCTGAGCCAAGCTGCTTGTGTCACCTGCCACGGGGCCGACGGAAAATTGGGGCTGGTCGGGGCCAAAAGCTTGCAAGCCAGTGCCAAAACCGACGAAGAGTTGAAAGCGTTGATTCTCAAAGGCAAAAATGCCATGCCACCCTACAAAAAAGTGTTTGGGGAAGTCGAGATACAGGCGCTCATTGCCTACGTGAAGACTTTGCGCCAATAAAGTGCCTGACGATAATTTTTATAATTCTCGTTATTGGCTGCTCTGTTTCAGCATCTTTTTGTTTTTCATGGGGTTTAACATGATTGT
Organism: Cytophagales bacterium; assembly: GCA_043754075.1. Lineage (GTDB taxonomy): Bacteria > Bacteroidota > Bacteroidia > Cytophagales > Thermoflexibacteraceae > JALONO01. The sequence continues at coordinate 1,266 of JAYUVL010000505.1, forward strand.
GCCCGAGCTGCCCGCCCACCTGACCAGTTTGGGCGGGGAACAGCACAAGGGCCTGATCATAGCCCTGTTTACCCTGACTGCGGCCATCTCCCGGCCCTTCAGTGGCAAATTGGCCGATACTATCGGACGGGTTCCGGTCATTATTTTTGGCATTATCGTGTCCACGGTGGCCATCTTTTTTTATCCCCTGTCCCACACTGTCACCTTTTTTCTCACCCTCCGGCTGCTTCACGGGTTCTCGACCGGGTTCACGCCCACGGGGGCCAGTGCTTATCTGGCCGACATCGTCCCGGCCCACCGGCGGGGCGAGGCCATGGGCATTTATGGCACCATGTCCAGCTTGGGTATGGCGCTGGCCCCAGCCTTGGGCGGTTGGTTGGCCTATCACTATGGCATCAATGCCCTGTTCTACACCTCCGGGGTCGTGGGTGCATTGAGTTTGCTCATGACTTTCAGCCTGCGAGAAACCCTAGTGCAAAAACAGCCCTTGACCTGGGCCTTGTTCCGATTAAAACGCCAAGATATCTTTGAGCCCCGGGCGGCGGGTCCAGCCCTAGTTTATGGGTTGTGCTTTTTCAGTTTTGGCGCGGTACTCACCGTCATGCCCGATATGAGCACTTCGCTCGGCATTGCCAACAAAGGCTGGTTCTTCACCGTGTCCACCATCGCTTCCTTGTTCGTCCGGTTCATGGCCGGCAAAGTTTCTGACCAATACGGGCGGGTGCGTATTCTGCAACTCTCTGCGCTGCTGTATGTGGGCGCAATGGGCCTAGCTGCGCTGGCCCACGAGCCATGGCTGTTTTTTGCCTCGGCGGTTTTATTGGGGCTGGGCATTGGAATGCTGTCGCCCACGGTGCTGGCTTGGACCATCGACGTGAGCGACAACCAAAGCCGGGGCCGGGCTTTGGCCACCCTCTACATTGCGCTGGAAATTGGCATTGGCCTGGGCGCATGGTCGGCTGGGGCCATTTATGCCAACCAAACCGCCAATTTGCCCATCGTCTTTGGCCTGTCGGCTTGCTTGGCCTTGGGAGCCGTCGCTTACCTTGTGTGGGCCGATGCGATCGCAAAAGGGTGAGCTCGTGCCATTTAGTCTGGCTTGATCCCCACAATAAAGTTGTATGCAATGATCAGAGATAAAATCTTCGGTCCCGGCAATTTTTAAGGCTTTTAAAAATATTAGTCGTATTTTCCTTGCCTAGTCGGGCCTGCCCAAAATAGTTGTCCCCTCCGGTTGTCATTCTGGGCCATTTGCGTACCTTTATTCACAAAACTTGAAGTGTATGTTACGATCAGTCTCTCGGGCCAGTTTGGCATTTTTGTTAGCTATTTTTTTCGGTGTTATTGCCGTGCGTCATCCCGCAATGGGACAAAAATACCTTGCCGGACTGGCCAAGTCTGAGCAGGCCTATTCAAAGGGGGACTATGAAGCCGCCCTGAAGAACATCTTGAAAACGGCCGACAAGGCCAAGAAAAAAACGCCGCGTGCCGTTGGCTTGCTGGCCATGTACCGAGCCAAGTACTATTTGGCGTTTGGGCAGTATGACCGATTTGAGCAAACAGTGAAAGAATTTACGACCAACTTTAAGAATGATGGGCCAAACACCGTGAGTTATGCGTTGGTTCAAGTGCAAGCCGCCCTGTTGTGGGCCGACTATGGGAACCCGGCCAAAGTGGAAGAGTGGCTGCGCCGGGCCGAGGCTGCCGCCGAGATAGCGGTGGGGCCAGCGGGCCTGCCAGCCGCTCCGGCCCTCAACGAAGAATTGGCGGCCAAACTGTTGGTCGCCCAATTGCAGATCTATTTGTTGCGTGGCAATTTTGCCCAATTCCACCAATTATGGCCGGCCGCCGCCGCCGCCACGCTGCAATACAGCCAGAATGCGGCTACTTATTTTGACTTTGTGCAAAACGAAATGGCGGCCCGAAAGCCCTCCAGCATTGAACTGGCCGCTCGGCAAGCGGCCCACGGTATGGTATTGGCCATGCGTGGCGCTGTGGCCCGTAGCCAAGGTGATTACGAAAACGCCGATAAATGGCTAATTGAAGCCGGCGAATGGATATTGGCCAATATGGGCAAAAACAATGAGGCGTGGGCCTACACACTTTACGAGCTGGCCCAGTTGAGCGTTGATCGGGGCCTAGATCTGGGGGCTACGTTCAAGCTGCTGGACAAAACCGCTTCCCAAGTGGCTAGTGCAGTGGGAGAGAACCACCAATGGACCATTGCGCTCAACACGCTGCTAATCGCGTTGGACATCGACACTGATTTTAACCGAGGCAGCCGCAAAGCCATTGATAATTTTTCCGATTTGGCCAAGCGGGAATTTGGCAACAATTCACCTCAATATGGGCTGGGTGAAATGCTGGAGGCCCGATATCGGTTCAGGGTCCAAGAGTATGTCGAAGCCGACCGGATAGCCCGGTCACTGGAGGGCAACCGAGCCAAGTTTCCGCGCACCCACCCGAACTACCTGCGTTTGTTGCAACAAAGCTATGAGCTGGCCATTGTTCGGGATGATTACCCCAAAGCCCTGCAATTGATCAACGAAGAAGTGGACAATGCCTCCTTTATTTATGGCCTTAACTCAGCCACTTTTCAACTTACCCGCTTGCGGCAGGCCAAGCACTTTGCCCTCTACACCAATCGCTACTTGGATAGCAAGATTTTTTACCGAGATGGCTTCACCCGTTACTTGCAAAAAGTATTGAAGCCGGGCCACAAGGATCTGCCCGTGCTGCTGGCCGATTACGCCACTTATAATGAGCTGGTGGGTGAATATGATTCGGCGTTTTCGCAGCGCAAGCAAGTGGTGGCCTTGGCCTTGGCCCATTATGGCGAAGGTGGTATTCCTTACGCGATTGCATTGGACAAACAAAATAACTTGCAAATGCAATCGGGCAACTTCAAAGGTGTAGAAGACAACATTGGCAAAGTGCTGGACATTTTTGGGCGAAAGCCCGATAAAGCCTACAACCTGCCATTTTCCAATGCGCTGGAAACGGCCGCCCGGTTCAGTGCGGCCACGGGCCAATTCCGGCTGGCCCGCTTTCAGTTGTTCCGCGCCAGCCGTCTTTACAACCGGTCGAATGGTTCAATTGTTAACTCCTCGGCAGCCGATGAGCTGATCGCGCTGCTCATTGTGGCTGAGCGCTATGAAGACGCCCAGGCACTGTTGACCCAGACCGTTGAGGTCCGCCGCCTACGCTACGGGGACAATTCCCGGTTTTTGCTTGGCCCCTACAGCCAACTGTCCCGCCTCCAGTTGGTGTTTGGTGATTATTTTAAGGCCGAGGAATACGCCAAGCGGGCGTTGCAGATCGCCGTTGCCACGTTTGATGCGGGGACGGTACGCACCGCCGAACCACTGGCCCTGCTGGCTGAAATCCACGCCGCCGAAGGTGATTATGTCAAGGCCAAATCAGAAATTAACCAAGTGATAGCCCTGCAAACCAAGGCATTGGGCCGCAAAAATGTACAAGTGGCCCAATCACTCCGCCAAGCTGCGCTGATCCGTTTTTACAATAAAGAACAGTTGGGCGAGATCGAGAAATTATTGGTGGAGGCAAGGGACATCATTGGCGAAAACCTGGGCAAAAACACCCCGTTATATGCCGAAGCGTTGAAAACTTTGGCGTTGGTAAACTTGGAGAACAGCAAATACGCGCTGGCGACCGATAACCTCCAGCAAGCGGCTGCGATCTGGGCCAAGACCCTCAAAAGTACCAGCACCGTCAATGCGGCAGCAATCAACTTGCTGCTGGGTGATGTGGCCATGAAGCAAGATCTTAGCAAAGAAGCCGAGAGCCGCTATGGCTTGGCCCGCGACGGTTTCAAGGATCTATTGGGCGAAAAGCACCCCGACTATATCCGATCATTGGCCCGGTTGGCCCGTCTTTATTTTGTGCAGGGCAACTTATTGGCCTGTGGTAAAAATATCGATCAAGTGCTGGCCTACCACGCTAATTTTGTTGGGGAATTTTTTCCCGCGATGACTTACCGAGAGAAGCTGCGCTACTGGAACTTGATTCGGAGCGATGTGGACTTTTACTACAATTTTGCCACCAAACAGGGCCAGCGCAACCCCAAAGTGCTAGCAGAAATGTATGGGTACGTGGCTTTCTTCAAGTCGTTGCTCATTGGCAACGAAGGCAAGGCCCGGATGGCCCTGTTGAGCACGCCCGACTCGGCCGTAGTGCGGAACTACCGCAGTTGGGTGGGCAAAAAGCTGCAATTGACCCAACAATTGGCCCTATCGGCCGATCAGCAAAAAGAACTGGGCATCGACTTGCCGTTGTTGCAAAAAGAAATCGAGGAATTGGAGAAAGAATTGGCCAAGCAAACGGGTGATTTTACTGAATTGAAAGAAGCCAACCGCTGGATCGGGACGGATGAACTGCGCGGGGTCCTGAAAAAGAACGAGGCCGCCGTTGAGATCATCCGCTTCTCGTATTTTGACAAAAAATTTACCGATTCGGTGAGCTATGTGGCCCTAGTCCTCACCGAGTCGGAGCGCAACCCAACGCTAGTGCCGCTACCTGGGGGTAAGCTCTTGGAAGGCAAACACCTCTTGTTTTACCGCAACATGGTAAAGTTTGGCCTGGCCGACACCCTCACTTACCAGCGTTATTGGCAACCCATCGACGCGGTGCTGGGCAAAGCAAAGCGCATCTATTTGGCCGCCGATGGGGTGTACAACCAAATCAACATCGACGCACTGCTCAAGCATGATGAGGTGTACGTGATCGATGATCTGGAAATTTTTGCGCTGACCAACACCTCCGAACTGCTGAACAAGCCGGTGAATGTCAAGAAAGAAAAGAACAAAACGGTGGAGATCAAGCGCAGTTATGTTTTTTTGGGCAATCCCGTGTTTTACAAGGATTTACAGCCTGATGAATATCTGAAATTTTCCACTCGGGCTGTTCCCCAATTGCCGGGCACGGATCGGGAAGCGAAAGAGCTAAAAGAACTAGTGAGCAAGTCACAGCCGCAAGCAGCCGATTTTGTGGCCAATGAGGCCACCGAGGCAAGGATCAAGGCCCTCAAAAGTCCAACCGTGCTGCACATTGCCACCCACGGCTTTTTTGAGCCGGATCTGGCCGAGGGATTTAGCGACAATGAGCTCAGCGCCCAGCGGGCGGTCGATAATCCGCTATTGCGCTCAGGCTTGTTGCTCAAGTATGCGGGCGATCTCGTAGCCAGTGGCAACGTGTATGCCTACAACCGGGTGGAGGGAATCCTGACCGCTTATGAAGCCGCTGATCTCAATTTGGCCAATACGGAATTGGTCGTGTTGAGTGCTTGCGAAACTGGGCGCGGTGAAACACGGATTGGGGAGGGAGTGTACAGTTTGCAGCGTGCATTCCGGGCTGCCGGCGCGAAAATGGTGATCATGAGCTTGTTCAAAGTGGACGATGACGCCACCCGTGCCCTCATGGATCTGTTTTATAGCAATTGGTTGCGGACCGGAGACAAACGGGGAGCATTTTCCGAAGCCAAAAAGCAACTGCGTCAAACCTATCCCGAACCCCGCTATTGGGGTGCCTTCGTGATGGTGGGCAATGAATAGCCGGTAGGTGGCAAAATAAAACCGGGACCTTTGAGGGGACCCGGTTTATAAAGATTGTTTGCAGATAAACGTTAACGCCTAAAACCTAGGACTGCCGCTCCGCAGTAGCTTTCGGAATCTTTGAAAGTGAACAGCAAGTAATAAATACCAGTAGCCTTGCATTTGTAAGTCCAGCCGGGGTAGAATTTATTGCTAACGTAGCTCGTAGTCAGTTCATTGCGTTGCTGGTCGAATAGGGTGGCCACAATGCCCTTGGCTTCACCGTCCTTGCCCTGGATCCGGATCATGTAGTTGGTATCTTTGCTGAAAACACAAGTGTACTCAATGTTCTTGCGCACCCCATTTTTGCCATCGATCTTGTAACTTTTTACAAAAGTGAACCCCGGGGTGAGGGCTTTGAGGCTCTTCTGGCTGTATTGCTCAGAATCGCACTGGGCGGATGCTGCGGTGACTATACACAAGGCCATTCCGAAAGCGATCAGAATCTTGCCGATAAAAATTTTCATAGGTCGTTTTCTTCGCGGGTGTGGTTATTTGATGATTTTATTTCTGATAGATTTGACAAGGCTGGTGATCAATTCCACGTCAGCATCTTTGATGTTGATTTGGCTAATGGTTGCATCTTCCACTACTAATTCACCGTTTACCTCTTTTGTGATCGGTTTGCCAGTAGATGAGGTCTTGATTTCTACCCGGTTGTACACTTTTTGCAACTCTTTCAGGTCGGCAATCAATCCAGGAAAATTGGGCTTGGTTTTGTAAATGTCCAACACGAGCAAAATCTGATCCAACGCTACTTTCTGTTCCCCAATCTTTTCCTTCAATTTCTTGTTGTTGGTCTTTTGGTGGACAAGCGTGGTCAAGTACAGGGCTTCCGTCCAGCCACCAGTCAGGATCAAAATACTCAAGTTTTCTCGTTTCTGATCATTAAGGTGCGAATTGATCTTCTCAAAGTTCTGTTGGGTCAACTGCAACAATTTGTCCACGTTACCACTGCTTGAAGCCAGTTCTTTGATGGTTTTGTAATCAAAAAACTGTCCAATACTGAGCTTGTCAGCCAACCCCTTCACTGCATTGAGGAAATTGAGCACGTCCTGATTTTTGTCATATAGGTTGGAAAAACCTAGATCGGTGCTATAAACGCCTAAGTTGAGGGCTTGACGATAACTGTCGTTGTAAGCTGTCATAACATTGGGGTCGTTCAAAGTCGACACATTGTAGGGAGCCCCCGTTTCCTTGATCAACAGCGAAGTCTCGATCGGGGAGGGGATGGACTGCATGATGTTGGCCACGATGTCGTCCGAAATTTGAGGCATTTCCACCTGTTCGTTGGTAGGAGGATCTATACTTTCCCTTGTATTAGCCTCGTTGGCGCCACAACCAAACAATAAGACCAAGGTAAAAACGAAATACAATTTTTTCATATCAGATTTCAGTTACAAATGTGGGATAATTTGGGGGTTTCTAAACGTTGTACTCAATGTACTTGCCCGATCTAGTGCCTCAATGGCCGCCGCCTCAGATTTGTACTTTAGGTATAATTGATTGTTCAAAAACAACGCCAAACGAAAATGCCATACCGCCACCTGGTACGTTTATTTTCTGCGAAATTTGACTTTGCCCAACAAATTAAAAAGCTTTCGGAGTATTTCGAAATACAATGTTACATACAACAATAGCGTCATTAGCCATATTACAAGCAGGTTGAAATAGTAGGTATCCCAAAATTTTCCCAAAAAGTGCTTGTAAGGCGCAAAAAACTGTGCTCTGTAGTCTATTATATTACTTATGTGAGATGGATACGCAAAAATTGGATCCGTGTGCTGGATCAAGCGGTCGCCATCCACTGAAATTTTTTCCAGCACATTGCTGTTGGTTACAAACTCCTCTAAATCCTCGTTGTGATAGTCGTTGAGCAGTTTGGTAATCGACCGTTGGGCCTCTTCCTTTTTGGGATCCGGATGTTCATACACGTAGATGAGCGAGTCTTTGGCATCTTGGGTCCGGGCCGAAATGCCCTCATAATGTTGCCGTACTAAGCCCAGGTAAGCATTGATCTGGGCAAATGCCGACGAATCAAAACTTTGTTGGTTCAGGCGCTCTAGCAGGCTATTGACCTTGTCACTCTGGATCTTGCGCTCATCGGCTATTTCATTCCTGAGCAGGGCCAGATTGGAGGCAAAAACCCGATTGGCCGAATCTATCTGACTCTTTTGTTTGGCGGGGTTTTTCTCGTCGGCAAAAAGGCGCGCCACTTGAGTGTTTTCTTGGCAGGCTACAGTGGCTTTTTCCAGCTCTGGCACCCAATAAGTCGACTTATAACGGGCCTCGCTGTTGACCTGATCAAAGCGATAGACCAGTTTCATATAGGGATTAGCTTTAAACTGATCCACACACATCGCTTCATAGGCCCAGCGTGAGGCCCAAATATCAGCAATGAGGGGTGCTTTCCCTTTCTGGCCAATCGCATTGTTCAACTTGTCAAAGTTGAAAATACCACCACTGAGGATCATTTGGGGAATCAACAACAATGGGATCAGGATATAAACGGTCACGGCGTTGTTGAACGAGGCCGAGATGTTCAGGCCCAACACATTGGCAAAACAAGAGACGGAGAACAACACCAGCCAGTAAGTCATAAATTGCCCATCCACGCCCAGGATCAAATTGCCAATCAGCACAAAAGTGAAGGTCTGGACTGCCGAAAGGGTAAATAAAATAAGTAACTTGGAATAAAGGTAGCTGCTCCGGCTGAGGTTCAGGAACGATTCGCGCTTGAGGATTTTCCGATCTCGGATAATTTCCTCAGCACTCACTGTCAAGCCCATAAACAAGGCAATGATGATACAGATCAGGATATAGGCCGGGATGTTGTCATTGTGGCGGAACAGGTATTCGCCCTTGCCCACACTATCTTTGTAGCGAATCACCAAGGACATAAGCAGCGCGAGTACCGGGGCCTCGATCAGGTTGATGGCCATGTATTGCCGATCACTGATCTTGGACAGCGCATCGCGCATGGTAAATATGAGCGTTTGCTTGGGTTTGGCCGGGATCTTCAAATTTTTGGGCGGCTCTTCGCGCACATCCTCGTAGCGATCGATCCGAAATTCTTGGCCATACATCTCTGACCATTCCTCTGGGGTTACCTTGCGTTTGGCCGTAAACTCGCCATATTCATCCACCACTCGCGCTTCAATGATATTGAACAACTGTTCTACGTTCACATTGCCACAGGTGCCACACTGCCCTCGGTCGCTGCCCACTTGGCGGGTCTGGCGCTTGAAATAGGTCATGGCTTCTACTGGGTTACCATAATAAATCGGGTAACCACCAGTATCCAAAATAAACATTTTGTCAAACATTTTGTAAATGTCCGACGACGGTTGGTGGATGACCGTAAATATCAGTTTGCCTTTTAGGGACAATTCTTTTAGTAGGTCAATCACATTTTCCGAATCGCGGGAGGATAGTCCCGAAGTTGGTTCATCCAAAAAGAGAATGGCCGGTTCGCGGATCAGCTCCAAGGCGATGTTGAGCCGTTTGCGCTGTCCCCCTGAAATTTTCTTATTGAGCACATTGCCCACTTTGAGGTGCATAATCCGATCGAGCCCCAAGCTGCCCAGTACTTGGTTTACCTTGGTGGTGAGGGCGGCATCGTCCAGATCGCGGAAACAGAGCTTGGCATTGTAAAACAAGTTCTGAAAAACCGTCAATTCCTCGATCAGCAGATCGTCTTGGGCCACAAACCCGATCACGCCCTCGATGTGTTTTTTCTGCTCGCGGTCGTGAATGTCAAACCCATTGATGCTTACCTTGCCGGCTGATGGTTTCTCCAGCCCGGCCAATACGTTGAGCAGGGTGGTTTTGCCGGCGCCCGATCCGCCCATGATCCCGATCAGCTTGCCCGGTCCCTCCGATAGGCTCACGTGGCGCAGGCCCAGTGCTCCATTGGGAAATTGGAAAGAAATATCGTCAATATTGAATGAAATCCTCTGCCCTTGCTCGTCAGTGGTGAACCGGGTGACCAAATCGCTGTAATAAAGTGGCGCACCTTTGGGCGTTTTGATGATCGATCCGTGGGAAAACAGCAAGATGGTACCCCGCCGGGCCAACTGGCCGTTCAGGAAAATCTCGTCCTCTCCGGTGTATTTGATGAAATAAAGATCGACACTTTTGACACGAATAAAAATAATCTCTCCGTCAAGTTTCCCTGAATCAATGTACTTTACTTTGCTCTCGGCGGGGGGAGGTTGGTCGTCAAATAATAAAATGTCCTCTGAATCGAGAAGCGAAAAACTGTCCTTGGTTGCAAAAGATTCGATAAGTTTGTATTCAAATTTGGTAATATTGAAGACCGAAGCAATGGTTTCAATGATTTCCATGCGCTGGGCGGTGAAATTCCGGTCAGAAGCCAGCATTTCCAGCAGTTTGAACAATACAATGACCTTCTGCTTTTGGGTCAAGGTCTTATTGATCTTGCGGCACAGGGAAAGTACTCTTACTGCCTCATTGACCCGGGTAGCGCGTTTTTTGCGCTCCACTTTGATGTCACCTTCGTTCTCCTCGTCAATTCCATACTCCGAATATTTGTCATAAAGCGACAAATATTCCGTCATGGTTTCACGATCCAAGTCTTGTTGGTAAAAGCTGATGACGAAATTACGCTCGGCATCACTCACCCCGGTATCTTGTTTGGAGATAATGGCAAACAGTTGAGTCAGTGCTTTGAGTATCTCCTCACTCATAGAAGGTCACGCTTTAGGCCGGGCACTTTTTGTAGGCCACTGTTTTTCCCGGCAGTTTGGTCATAAATGGTGAAATCGATGCAGCAACATAAATGGGTGAGGGCCCAGTTGCGCAAATTTATTAAGTCAATCAACCTAACCGGGGGATTGGCTGGCCAATGTCAACTCAAACGCCCGGACAAGCCCAACAAATCAGTAGGCGATAAATTTAAACGGTACGTCCACTAGTTCGGAAAACTCTTCGCCAGCTTCTTCCATGTCCTCGTCGTCTTCGTGGTAATACCAAACGATGGTAGCGCCCGCTATTTCTTCCAACTTGGACAACACGTCCAAAATGAGCTTGGAAGAGGCGGTATTAAAATATTCCAGCTTAAAATCAAAGTTGGTATTGGGGTTGGCACTGTCGCGGTATTTTTCCAACCAATCCAAAATGGGTTGATAAAAGTCAGCCGCGTCCTCGGGCAGGGAACGTCCCGAAATTTCAAAAATACCGTTTTGCTTGTCCAGAACAATTTTTGGAGTATCCTCGGTGCCTTCTAAGTTAATAATTTCCATTGGTGTTTTTACGTTAGAAGATTATGCGTTGAATCGTGAGATGGTGGTACGTAATGAAAAAAAGGAGAGCTGATCATTGATCGGCTCAAAATCAAAGCTCAATTTCTTGCCCGATTTGCGGGCCATGTCAATAAAGCCCAGTCCAGCACCGCCTTTGTCCGACAGTGGGTTATGCTTGATCACGCTCTTGTAAAGCTCTTTGAGACCTTCTTTGTCCAAACTGTTGATTTGCTCCAGTTTGCGGGACAGATCGGAAACCTTATCGTTGGGGATGGCATTGCCAGAGGTGATCACGTACTCATCCTGCTGCTTGCCAATCATGAAGATCGCGCTGTTGCGGCCGTACATTTCCGTGTCAAATCCTTCGGAATGCTTACAAATGTTTTGGAGGCACTCCACCATCACATTGAAAACCTTGCGCTTAATGTTGGACTCTTCCCCAAATGCATCCATGTTCCTTTCAGCCATGGACAGCACCGATTTGGTGATTTCCTGGGTGAATTCCCCTTCATAAACCAAGATCAAGTTCTGCTTGAGCATGGTTTTGTGTAAATCATAAATATATTTCATTGCAGTTCAGCTTGAAACCTGGCTTACAGTTTTGATGAGTGTGCCCCATGGCTATTTTGGATTTTGTTTTTTTAAAAGATAGCACAACTAACTACCCAAAATGCCCTAATTGATTTCCAATGATTGGTACAGTGCAAATGTGGCACAAAGAATCGGAAAAAGTGTGGCCACGTAATTTAATTTTTGATTTTGCCTCAAGCGGGAAGCACTATCTCTTGCTGGTGAAAATCTACCAAGCATTATGCCATTTTCGTTTTCCATTGGTAACTGGAGAGAGCAAGGATGTAAGTTTTTGGTAGTTTGGGCAGATCTGCGCTGTGTTGCAAATCATCGGTTTGTGAGCTAGTTTTGTGCCCTTTAATGGAAACAGCGCCATGATTGAGAAATTGCGGGAAATAAAAACCCGATTTGAAGAAGTAGCTAGGTTGGTCATCCAGCCCGAGGCAATGGCTGATATGAAAGTCTACGCCAAACTCAACAAGGAGTACAAGGAACTTGATAAAATTGTCAAAAAATATGAAGAATATGACGTTTTGCTGAGGAATTTGGAAAGTTCGCGCGAGATCCTCCGTACTGAAAAAGACATGGATTTTCGGGAAATGGCCAAGGCCGAGATCGATGAACTCACCACCCGGCAAGAACCTCTCGAGGCGGAAATCAAGGAGTTGCTCATTCCCAAAGACCCCAACGACAGCAAGAACATCATCTTGGAAATCCGGGGCGGGGCCGGTGGCGACGAGGCCGCCCTGTTTGCCGGCGATCTGTTGCGCATGTACCAGCGCTTTGCCGAGCGGGAAAATTGGAAAATGGAACTGATCGATTTTACCGAGGGAACTGCCGGTGGCTACAAGGAAATCGTGATCAACGTATCGGGTGAGGATGTGTACGGCAAGATGAAATATGAATCGGGCGTACACCGTGTCCAGCGAGTGCCCGCCACCGAGACCCAGGGCCGGATCCACACCTCTGTGGCCAGCGTGGCCGTGTTGCCAGAGGCCGAGGAAGTGGAAGTGGAAATCAATATGAACGAGGTGCGCAAGGACTTGTTCTGCTCATCGGGGCCGGGTGGCCAGTCGGTCAACACGACCTATTCGGCCGTGCGGCTCACCCACATCCCAACGGGCCTGGTGGTGTCTTGCCAAGACGAGAAATCGCAGATCAAAAATACCGAAAAGGCAATGAAAGTGCTCCGCTCGCGCCTGTACGAAATCGAGTTGCGCAAACAGCACGACGAGATTAGTAGCCAGCGCAAGTTGATGGTGGGTGGGGGCGATCGCTCTGACAAGATCAGGACTTACAATTATCCCCAAAGCCGGGTGACCGACCACCGGATTGGTTTTACGGTTTACAACTTGAACGCTGTAATGGATGGGGACATTTTTGATTTCATCGAGCAACTGCGCATTGCCGACAACGCAGAGCGCATGAAGGATGGCACGATGTAAAAGCCTCTCGATGCTGGGGTTGCCATAGTCTTGCGGCATCCACCGGCTGGCAAGACAAATGCCCTTTCTTTTTCCAAGTAAGATTAATCACAAAATTGGCGAAAATGGGGCATTGTCTTCGTTAGCCTTGCCCAATCGATTCTAGCTCATGGAACAACCTTCCCGTTTGCAGTCTTTATTGGATTTGTGGGCCCAAGAACCGGGCGATCCATTCCTACGCTACGCGCTGGCCACCGAATACCGCAAATCTGACCCAGCCAAGGCCCGGGGAATGTATGAGCAGCTAATGGCCGACCAACCAAACTATACAGCCACTTATTACCACTTAGCTTCGTTGTACCGCCAAATAGGCGAGCCAACCTTGGCCGTTGAGGTATATGAGAAAGGTCTGGCCGTCTGTCGTCTAGTGGCAGATCGCCACGCCCTCAACGAATTGCAACGGGCTTATCAGGATTTACTAGACGAGGAGCCAGACTAGTCGGCCGCAAGGTGTTTTTTATTTATAGCTAATTTTGCCCTAATTCTTGGCAAACAGTTTCAGAATGCTAATTTTGCGAAGCGTACATCAACCGTTCCTAAAACTATGTCCAAAATTAAAGTTGCGATCAACGGCTTCGGGCGCATTGGCCGCTTGACATTTCGTCAATTGATCAAAAATGAAAATATTGAGGTGGTGGCTGTCAATGACCTCACCGATGCCCCAACCTTGGCTCACCTGTTGAAATATGACTCGATCCATGGCAAATTTGATGGTCAGATATCAGTAGAGGGCGATGTCTTGGTGGTAAATGGCCAGCGGATCAAAGTACTGGCCGAGAAGGATCCCGCCAACCTGCCCTGGGCGGCCCATGACATCAACGTAGTGCTGGAATCGACCGGCCGCTTTGTCGATGGCCCCGGAGCAGGCAAGCACCTGACTGCTGGCGCCCGCAAAGTGGTAATCTCCGCCCCGGCCAAAGGGGATGACATCAAAACCATTGTTCTGGGAGTAAACGATGAAAATCTCAAGGCCGATGACAAAATCCTCTCCAATGCCTCTTGTACCACCAACTGCTTGGCCCCGATGGCCAAAGTACTGGATGATGCTTTTGGGATCGAGAAAGGCTACATTACCACTATCCACGCTTACACCCAAGACCAAAACCTCCAAGATGCCCCGCACAAGGATCTGCGCCGGGCCCGGGCAGCGGCCTTGTCCATCGTGCCCACTTCTACCGGGGCTGCCAAAGCCGTAGGATTGGTGCTGCCCCATCTCAAGGGCAAACTCGATGGCTCAGCCATGCGTGTGCCAGTGCCCGATGGCTCGCTGACCGACCTCACCGTGATCTTGAAGCGCGAGGTAACCGCCAAAGAAATCAACGCTGCCATGAAGGCTGCTGCCGAGGGTGCCATGAAAGGTGTTTTAGAATATTCGGAAGAACCGCTGGTATCCATCGATATTATCGGCAATCCACATTCTTGTATTTTTGATTCTGAGCTTACTTCCACCAACGGCACAATGGCCAAAGTGGTGGGCTGGTATGACAACGAGGCCGGCTATTCGGCCCGTACCGCCGACTTGATTGCCCGGATTGGTTAGCCAACCCGAGGTGGACGGCGACTGCGCCCCTACCTAATTCATCGTGCCGCTATTTAGTCTTAGCGGCACGATTTTTTTGTGCCCACTGCCCACCCCAACCAAAGAGCCCCTAGGGGTTAATTGGTGATGCTGTGCGTGTAATTTAGACAAATTCAAAGCTTAACAATCTTATAATATCACTTCGGGTTTTATTATTGCCCATTTCACCCTAAATTCGCCGCAATTCCCCCATTTTGGGAGGCTAGTGCGCAACCCAAATGGATTTTTGGGAATTGCTGGGGCAACTGATTGGAAAATCAGATGGGTAGCCCAGCAAATCCTTGAATCAGGTTAATTCAATATCGTGTTTTTACTCACCTCCAAAACCGTTCTACCTAATGGCGAAATACGCTGAACTACACTATGATGGCAAAGTATATCAACTGCCCATAGTGGAAGGAACCGAAAATGAACTTGGCCTGGATATCAGCAAGCTCCGTGATGAAACTGGTTTTATCACCTTGGACATTGGCTACAAAAATACCGGCGCGACCAAAAGTGCGATTACTTTCTTGGACGGGGAGGAAGGCATCCTCCGTTATCGGGGCTATGCCATTGAGGAACTGGCCGAAAAATCCAGTTTCTTGGAAGTATCCTACCTGCTGATTTACGGCGAACTGCCCACCGCAACCCAATTGGATGTCTTCACCAAGACGATACGCCGCCGGACGATGGTTCACGAGGACATCCGCAAAATTTTTGACGGTTTTCCGGCCAATGCCCACCCCATGGGCGTGCTGGCTTCGCTCGTCTGCTCGCTTTCGGCGTTTTTTCCCAGCCACCGCACCCTGGAGGACATGGACACCAACATCACCCGTCTGCTGGCCAAAATGCCTACTTTGGCCGCTTGGGCCTATCGCAATGAGCGCGGATTCCCGCTCAATTACCCACGCAACAGTTTGGGCTATTGCGAGAACTTCATGAGCATGATGTTTGCCCAGCCGACCGAGGAATATGAAATTGATCCGGTAGTGGCAAAAGCCTTGAACACCCTGCTGATCCTCCATGCCGATCATGAGCAAAATTGCTCAACCTCAACTGCCCGGATTGTTGGTTCCTCTCAAGTAGGCATGTTCTCTGCCGTATCGGCCGGCATTAATGCCCTCTGGGGACCGCTCCACGGCGGGGCCAACCAAGAGGTGATCGAGATGCTGGAACAAATCAAACTGGATGGTGGCAATGTCAAAAAATATGTGGACATGGCCAAGGACAAGAACAGTGGTTTTCGCCTCATGGGTTTTGGCCACCGCGTGTACAAAAACTTTGATCCCCGCGCTCGGATCATTAAAGTGGCTTGTGACAATGTGCTCAACAAACTGGGCGTGTCCGATCCCGCCCTGGCCATTGCCAAGGAACTGGAAGAGTATGCCCTCAACGACGATTACTTCGTCAGCCGCAAGCTCTACCCCAACGTGGATTTCTACTCGGGGATCATCTACCGCGCCTTGGGCATCCCCACCAATATGTTCACGGTCATGTTTGCCATTGGCCGCTTACCGGGCTGGATCGCCCAGTGGCGCGAAATGACGCTGGCCAAAGAACCCATTGGCCGCCCCCGCCAAATCTACACTGGCTCCAAGTTGCGTGCCTTCGTGCCAGTTGAGCAGCGGTAGGGATCGGGCACCGAAAAAAGGGTTCCACTTTCAGGGCAAAGTGGAACCCTTTTTTGTGGGTTGATAGTGGTTTAACCGTAGTCTGGCGGGCTCGTTGGCGACCAAAATTGATAAAATTGTGCATCTTCAAACCAGCATGGTGCCATCTGTTGAACGGTCGTAACAATCGCGGGATGGCCAGCTACTCAGCTCAACCGGGACTCAATCTCATTGGTTTCGGCAAAACCGGTGCAAATAAATCCGCCATTGATCAGTGATACCTTGTTGTAGGCAAAACGGGGAAAACCTGGCACCAAAGCCAATACCCGGCCACCGCTATGCTCAATAATGGCTTGACCAGCGGCAGAATCCCACTCGCTGTTGGGGCTGGTTCGGTAGTAAATATCGGCAGCACCTTCGGCAATGAGACAATACTTGATAGCACTGCCCACCCGTTCGGATGAAATGACCCCTAGCTTGGCAACGCTCAATTGCTCTATCTCAGTAAAATTACCTTTGCTGCGCACCGCCCGCAATTGGCTCATGGTTGGCTGGGTGGGTAGTTGGAGTTGGGTGGTCTGGCCTTCGGGGCTGCGCTTAAAGGCTCCGTGGTGGTCGGCATAGTACAGCCAGCCACTCACTGGCAAATAGATCACCCCAGCAACCGGGTAGGTTTGGTGGATGAGCCCAATGTTGACGGCAAAACTGTCCGTCCGGTGGATAAACTCCTTGGTGCCGTCCAGCGGATCGACCAACCAAAATGTTTCCCACGCTTGCCGTTCTTCATGGTGGATGTGCCGTCCTTCTTCGGACAGGATCGGGAAACCATAATCCAGCGCCTCCAGCCCTTCCACGATCAGATCATGGGCGGCCTTATCGGCCACAGTCACGGGCGAGTTGTCAGTTTTCATCTTAACCGTGGACGCGATGTCAAAACCATGGTAATATTCCATGATTTTTTTGCCAGCCGCTACCGCAATCTGGGCTACGGCAAGGATGTCAATATCGGTTTCTTTGGTAGTAAGCTGGTCAACATTCATGAGCGTGCCGGAAACAATAAGGAAGAAGATTCTTGCATTGGTTAAAACACCAATATTGAGCCAAAACAAAGTACATTATCGGTTTATCAAGTAAATAATGAAGCATTTGGTTTCTGAATTGGGCAGATCAATCGGCTTTATTTGTTTTTTGGGCTTTTTGGGAGGTTGATGGCAAGTAGCCGCCGGCGTAGAGGCGACCCACCTGAGTACGCAGTTTGTCGGGAAAATCGGTCAGTGAGGTCAAGCCCAACTTGGCAAATGCCCGGATGGAAATTTCGGCGCAGGCCCGTGCATCATCCCCGGCCCGGTGGTGGTTCAGTTGGATATTGTGGTAGTCGCAGAGCCCGGCCAGCCCGTAGGAATCCAGTCCTGTCCACGTTTTTTTGGCAAAAATATAGCTGCACACATAATGGACATTGGGGTAGGGTAGGCTGTAATAATCCAGTGTGCTGCGTAGCACACTCAGATCAAAACTGGCATTGTGGGCAATGATCAACGCGCCCTCAATCGTGGGCTGGATTACCGGCCAAAGTTCGGCAAAAGTGGGCGCATCAGCTACATCTGTTGGCCGGATGCCGTGGACTTTACTGTTCCAGTAGTCAAAATAGGGATACGAAGGTGGCTTGATGAGCCACGAACGGCTATCAGCCACGCGTCCGTCATGCACCCATGCCAGCCCAATTTCACAGGCCGAATGTCGCGCGGAAGTGGCGGTTTCAAAATCGATGGCAATAAAATTCAATGGTTCAGTCGGCCAGATAGGTTGGTCAATGGGTGAAATGGCCAGGCATCGCTCCCTAGTGCGAACAAAGATAAGGGGATTTTTATTGAGGAAAAAGCCGGAAAAAAAATAGTCGGGAGTTGGCCAACCTTTGCCGATGTGACCCCTATCTCTCTGACCATGTC
>JAYUVL010000506.1:0-6954 GCA_043754075.1 Cytophagales bacterium
TCAAATCACTTTAATCCTAGTATAGTCCTAAAAGTAGGAAAATAATTGTCAATAAAAAATTCGTTTCATTGTATTTTGTTTAAAATTAATGATGAAAGCCCCCAATAAAGACAAACCACACACCTGTTTTTAAAACCTTCGCCCATATTTTCGTTATCAATAGGGTGGCCGCCCTGATAATGTGATCGGCTATAGTTTGGCTAAGTAATTTACATTCCTCTTTCTGTCTTCGGAGTAGTACGGCTTGAGCTTCTTTTCAAATAAAAGTGGCTTTACCACCACTTTATCCCTAACTCTCATGCGTACTGTCCACTAAGAAAACTCAACAACTTGTTTAGTGTATGGTAGGAAACATTTTCAAGTTCCGTGCCAAACATACACTATAATTCCTAAAATCTTCAAGAAATTTATGATTATATCTCATTTGATGTGCAGTAACTAAAAAAAACGGTTCTAGCGGTTGCTTTTTTGACATGGATGGAAAGTCGACTTGCTGTCTCTAATAAATATTGCGTTCAGAATATAGCTTAGTGAACACATCATTGCTCGGATCGTCAATGAGGTTGATGGCTTTGCCAGTGGATTTCATTTTTGGTCCAATTTTTTTGTTAAAGCTGGCATCAATAATGAAGACTGACAGTACACTAGCGCAAAGGCACTTACTTGAGTAGGGCAGCCCGGCTAGACCAGCAGCTAACCGTTAATTTGGCCAATGGTCTCATCCTGAATGCCGATTGAGGATCGGAAAAGGAGAAACCGTCGGTATTTATTGGTCGGCTACTCCTTACCGGGGCAAAACTAGCAATGCCCAGTTGTTTTTTTCCCCTAACTTTGGCCACTAGAGCAACCGACTGGCCGGGGAATTGACCGAACGCCCGGCCTTGCGTCCACCGATATGAGCAAGAAGAAATTTACTTTTGGGGAAATCACCGAGCGCGCCCGCGAGCAAATGCGGGATGACGACGGGGCAGTGAAGGCGGCCATTGTCAAATGGCCCGGGCTGGAAAACCTGATCCCAGCCCTTACCAACGAAGAATATGGCCAATTGACCGCCAATATCCGTGCCGAGGGTTGCCGTGATCCGTTGGTGGTCTGGCAACAGGGTGACCAAGTGGTCCTGGTGGATGGGCACAACCGGTTTCGGATTTGCAGTGAGCACCGCGAGGAGCTGATCACTAAATTTGGCTATGATTTCAAGTATATTTTTCGGGAGTTTGCCGACGAGGAAGCAGCCAAAGATTGGATGATCAACAACCAGTTGGGCAAGCGCAACCTGACCGAGGAATGGAAAAGTTACCTGCGCGGCATTCAATATCGCGCCGAGAAACAACAACAGGGCCGCCCAAAAAAAGATGGAACGGAGAAAACGGGCGATGGCCTAAAAACTTCCGAGCGCTTGGCCGAGCTGCACAAGGTGTCGGACAAGACCATTCGGCGGGATGAAAAATTTGTCGATGTGTTGGAGAAGATCACCGGCGAGAACGACCAACTCCGCAAGGACATCCTGAACCGCACGGTCCGACTGCCCAAAATGGAACTGCTCAGCCTCGAGAACGAAGATGAGCGCATCCTCCGCCGGGTGGGTGAACTGATAGTGGAAGGGGCACCCTTCATGAAAGCCTTGGGCACTGCCCGTACCGCTTTTCGGGCAGAGGCCCCCGAACTGGTGATCACCCCCGACGAACAAATGTTGGCCCTCAAAGCGGACATCGTCAAAACGATTGAGAAAGCCGTGGAAAAACGCGATCAAAAACTTTTGATAAAAGCAAGAACACTGCTGGACGAATTGACCAGCCTGATGGACTAGTGGCTGGACTGTTTCATTGGCCCCAGTCCATTAAACAACCGTGTCTTTATGGTTCGGTAGTCAATCAGTTAAAAATTGCCTTTGGCCCATCCATAACTTTGATAAATTCATTTCTTCTTTATTGGGTACAAAGAGCAATTCCACTACAATGGATGTGCTCTTTTTTACCCCTTTAACTTATTGATTTTCAGTAATTAAAACCCTTAAAGTTATAAGCGGTGCAAAGCGGGTATAACAACCGGACAAACGATCATCATCCACTATTTTTCCCAATAAGTAGAAAACTACTTTTGACTGGGAGGTGAAAGCCAATCACCTTGCCCGTTTTTGGTTGATTATTTTTTTGAAGGAACGTATTTTGGTGAACAATCGCTAAATTAGCTGGCCCATTAACCCAATCAGCACAGTCATGAAAACACGCACCATTTCCCGTTGGTTATTTCCTTCCTCTTTGCTGGTCTTTATGGGTGCAGTGGCGGCTTCGCTCACCTTGAAAAGTTGCACCACCACCTCCGAATTTGACCAAGTGGCGGGCTTGCCCGAAGTAGTGGATTTCAACTTCCACGTCCGGCCCATATTGTCGGATCGGTGCTATGCCTGCCATGGGCCGTCCAGCACGGGCCGCAAAGCGAACCTACGACTGGACAACGAAGCCGGCGCCCTGAAAGCCCTGGCCGAAAGCGGTCAAGTGGCCATCATTGCGGGCGATCTGCACGGGAGCGAAGTTTGGAAACGGATCATCCACCCCGATCCGGACGAGGTGATGCCCCCTCCCGAATCCAACCTCAAACTGTCCGAATATGAGAAGGCGGTCATTGGCAAATGGATCGAGCAAGGAGCGCAATGGAAGCCGCACTGGTCGTTTATCCCACCCCAAATCACCCAAGTGCCGGCGGTAAAAGCCACCCATTGGCCCCGAAACCCCATTGACAATTATGTATTGGCCCGATTGGAGCGCGAAAATTTATCGCCCCAGCCAGAAGCCCAAAAGCATACACTGCTCCGCCGGGTCACTTTCGACCTCACCGGGCTGCCCCCCACCCCCCAAGAAGTGGCTGATTTTGTGAATGACCCTAGCCCCAACGCATTTGCCAAAGTCGTGGACCGACTGCTGGCCTCGCCCCGCTTCGGTGAGCGAATGGCGACCGTTTGGCTCGACGTGGCCCGCTATGCCGACACCCACGGTTACCAAGACGATCTGCCCCGCACCCAGTACCCTTGGCGCGAATGGGTGATCAACGCTTACAACCAAAACCTGCCGTTCGACCAGTTTGTGACCTGGCAATTGGCTGGCGATCTGCTGCCCAATGCCACCTACGATCAGAAACTTGCGACTGGCTTCAACCGCAACCACGCCATTAGCCAAGAAGGCGGCATTATTGACGAAGAATACCGGGTGGAATACGTGGCCGACCGCACCAATACGTTCTCCGCCGCTTTTTTGGGCCTCACCTTTGAGTGTGCCCGGTGCCACGATCACAAATACGATCCGCTGTTACAAAAAGAATATTACAAACTCTATGCTTTTTTCAACAATGTGCCCGAAGATGGCTGGATTCCCTACCGCGAAACGCCCGGTCCGGCCTTGGAAGTGACCACCGAAGCCCAGCGCGCCCAGTTGGCCCAGCTCAAAAAATTGATTGGGGACAAAGAAAAAGCACTGGCCGCTTTTGCCAATCGCGCCGCCTCGCCCTTCAAATCGGTGCGCAATGGACCAGCCAGCCCCGACCTGACGAAGGATCTCGTGTTGCACATCACCGGGGACGAACTGGTGGCCAAACGGAAAGTACCCGCCCCGTGGGACAAGAAAAAGACCTATGAGCAAAACTATTTCAAGACCAAAAGCGCCAACCGCGAAGTAATGGCCGCCGGCGACACCATTCCCCAAGCGGTACCCGGCCGGTTGGGCAAAGCGTTCCGGTTCAAAAGTGACAATAAACTGGTGGTGCAGGACTCGACGATCGGCAATTTTGAACGTTACCAATCTTTTTCCGCCAGTGCTTGGGTGTATTTGGAAAAACGGGAAAACCAAGCCGGAATCATCAGTAAAGTATGTGAGGACAACGACGGCAAGGCCGGCTGGGAACTCTCGATCCACTTCGATACCGTCTATGTCCGGCTCACCAATGTGTGGCCTTACAACACGATCATGGTGAAGGCCAAAGCGCCCATCCCCGTCACGGCATGGACTCAAATCGGGTTCAGCTATGATGGATCGAGCCGGGCTGCCGGCATCCAATTGTATGTCAATGGGCAAGCAGCCGCCCAAACCACTGTTTTTGACAAACTGTACCGCAGTATCCAGGCCGTCAACCGGAACGGGTACAACAACAAGTTGCAATTGGGCCAACGCTTGTTTCACTCAGGGCTGATTGGGCAAATAGATGACGCTCGGGTGTATGGGCGGCAGCTCTCCGGCTGGGAGATGTTCGGGCTGGGAAATCCGGATCCAACCAGCCCTGCACCAGCAGCAATCCGGGAAAGCCATGCCGTGCTCAACAACCCTGATTATCAGCAGTTAAAGGCCGAATTGACCGCCCTCCGCAAGCAAGAGTGCGATCTCCGCCACCCCTCTATTGAAGTGTTGGTCATGGCTGAGCGCGACACAGTGCGCCCCAGTTTCATTTTGGATCGCGGGGCTTATGATGCCCACGGCGAGCGCGTGACCCCGGGCACCCCCGAAAGCGTGTTGAAATTTGAGGATCAACTGCCCACCAACCGCCTCGGGCTGGCCAAATGGTTGTTTGCCCCGGCCAATCCCTTGGTGGCCCGGGTCACGGTCAATCGTTATTGGCAAATGCTGTTTGGCCGGGGGATCGTGGGCACCGTCGAAGATTTTGGCAATCAAGGAACCCTGCCCACCCATCCCGAATTGCTCGACTGGTTGGCCGTCACTTACCGCGAAAACCAGTGGGACACCAAGCAAATAATCAAAACGATGGTAATGTCGGCCACTTATCGGCAATCTTCGCGCACCTCCCCTGCCCTGCGGGAACGCGACCCCGACAACAGCCTGCTGGCCCGGGGCCCCCAGGCCCGCTTGGCTGCCGAAATGCTCCGCGATCAAGCGTTGTTCACCAGTGGCCTATTGGCCGAAAAAATTGGCGGACCGAGCGTGTTCCCTTATCAGCCCGATGGCATTTGGGAAGCCACCACCTCGGGGCGTGGCCTGGTCAAATACCAGCACGACAAAGGCGAAGGACTGTATCGGCGGAGCTTGTACACCTACTGGAAGCGCACCGTGCCCCCACCCGCCATGACCACTTTCGATGCCGCCACCCGGAGCCAGTGCGTGGTAAAACGCCAAAACACCAGCACACCCTTGCAGGCATTGGTGCTGATGAATGACCCCCAACTGATCGAGGCCTCGCGGTTCTTGGCCGAGCGATTGGCCCAAACCAGCCCAGTCAACGGGGTGGTTTGGGCGATCAAAAATGTGGAAAGACAGATTGCTCAAGCGTTCAACCAAGTAGTGCTCCGACCCATCAAGCCCACCGAACTGACCGTTTTGCGCGAGCTTTATCAGCAGGAACTGGCCAATTTTCGCCGAAAACCCAAAGATGCTGCCCAGTTGCTGGCCACCGGCGATCACCCCCGCGACCCGAAGCTGCCCGCAGCCGAGCACGCCGCCCTGACGATGGTGATCAGCACGCTGTTCAACTTGGACGAAGTGGTGACCAAACGGTAGAGATTAGGGCATGAAAACAGCAAAATCGTTGAGGCAGCGGCCAAATAAATAATTCATTGACCAAGGTAATCGCACCTAATGCCTTAAAAGAGTACAAAATTATGCTTATTTTGTGGGCAAAAACCCACCAAGAGTCGGCAAAATCCTTGGATTATTTCAAAATGCTGCCCGACCCACCGGTAAAACGTACCCAATTGCACGATTTTCACGAATACTGTTTTTAGTATAATTGTTACTGGTTGGGGCAACGTTATTGTCATTCTTTGAGCAACTTGACAAGCCTAATATGGCGGTAAACAAAAAAATATTTTATAGATAGATTTCATTTTTATCTAATTAAGTTCTCTCGTTAGGCTTCATAGTGTTGAAATGGTTTAAATAATAGTTATCGTTTTTTTTCTAAAATTACCACCAACGTTCAGGGCTTACCGAAGTGGGGAATTAGAATTATAAATATTCAATTCAGCACCAAAGCCTCACTATTGCAGAACCCCCGTTAGCTTTTCGTTGTTTTTCTTCGTTGGTCAATTTCGCTTATTTTTGCGAATAACTTCTTTATCAAATCAAGGTCAGTTGAGTTGTCATTTTTGATTGTCAAAAAATATTTTGTCTGCCAATTTTGTGTTTTCTCAGCTTGCTTATTTGTCGCAATGTCCCAAGGTGGATAAACTCTAATTCCACGTTTCCCTTCTTTACCGTTTCTTGCTATTACTCCATTATCTGCCAAAACAGATTTTGGAAAAATAAATTGCCCAAAGTTATTACCGCTTTTTGACGTGATAATTATAAAATCCAAGTCGTCTAAAATGTCAAATGGTTCAGTTATTCCGTCTTGGTTTCTTTTCCAAATTGTTACAAACTGTCCCGTTTTTGTCGGTGTAATTTTAGAAACGCGATATTGAATTATCTTTCCGTTAAGTTCAAACGAACAAGCTCCATATGCTGCACTTTCCAAATTCTGTTTCAAGTTTGTCAAGTCAAAACCACATTTATCATAAACTAATTCTTTTGCCACTTTTAGGTCGCTATGAATTGAGTATAGTGTTGTCAAAGTGTTTTCTGTTGTCATATTTTACGGTCGATATTTGTCGGTTTGTTCTTGTTTTGGTGTCGGTCTGCAATTACCGCTAACGTTCGAGTATTTGCGAAGGCAGGGAATTCATTTATTGTCTAGCCCGGAACAAATGCCCATTTGAAATTATGTTGTTGAAATTATGAACTAAAGCTGAACATTGAACGTCGGGCCAGAACCGCTGCTGATGCTTGCACTTAGCTGATATACCAATGTCCAGCCCTGCTTTTGCAAATACTTTTGTTATGCAAAGCCCCGGTTATTATTTAGCTCTTCATTGTGAAGAAGGCCTGATGAACTTGTCTTGCGAGGAAAAATGTTTCCAGGTGAAAATAATTGGAAGGGCCTTGATTATTATTGAAAATGAATTTATAAGATAGACTTGTG
>JAYUVL010000507.1:0-4309 GCA_043754075.1 Cytophagales bacterium
GGAGTGAAATGTCAGTACAGATTTCCAAAATGGATCAATTAGAGGGCGATTTGGCCTTGTTTGTTCAACTTTTGGCGAGTAATCTCTGTTTTTGGCTTCACAAAATACGGTTTGCGCAAAAATACCCTAATGGCATGGCCGGGAAAACCCCCTAGGTTTAGCTCTTGCTTTTGTCATTTCACTGTTATATTTGCATTGTGGTCAACCAATCCAAACCGAGCCCGATCGGGTGATATTATGAGCGAACAGATTATTTTTTCAATGAACCGGGTGAGCAAGATCCATCCGCCCAATAAACAAGTTCTCAAAGACATTTACCTTTCCTTCTTCTACGGAGCCAAAATTGGGGTATTGGGCCTAAATGGTTCAGGTAAATCGTCCCTGCTCCGCATTATTGCCGGCGTAGACAAGAATTACCTCGGCGAGGTGGTCTTTGCGCCCAATTACTCCGTGGGGATGCTCGATCAGGAGCCGCAGCTCGATCCCACCAAGACGGTACGGCAGATCGTGGAAGAGGGCATGCAGGAAGTAGTGGATTTGCTCCGCGAATTTGAAGAAATCAACGAAAAGTTTGGCGATCCTGACGCTGATTTTGATAAACTAATGGATCGGCAGGCCAAAGTTCAAGAAAAACTGGATGCTGCCGATGCGTGGAACTTGGACACCAAGCTTGAACGGGCAATGGATGCCTTGCGCTGCCCCCCCGAAGAAGCCAATGTGGCCAATCTCTCCGGGGGTGAGAAGCGCCGGGTGGCCCTGTGTCGCCTCCTCCTGCGCGAGCCAGACGTGCTGTTGCTCGACGAACCGACCAACCACTTGGACGCGGAGTCAGTATTATGGCTCGAGGAGCACCTGCGCCAATATAAGGGCACGGTGATTGCCGTTACCCACGACCGGTACTTTTTGGACAATGTGGCCGGCTGGATTCTGGAATTGGATCGGGGCGAGGGCATTCCGTGGAAGGGCAACTATTCTTCTTGGCTGGACCAAAAACAGCACCGCCTGTCCCAAGAGGAAAAGCAAGAGTCGAAACGCCAAAAAACTTTGCAGCGCGAGCTCGAGTGGGTCCGCTTGGCCCCCAAGGCCCGCCAAGCCAAGCAGAAAGCCCGCCTCAATGCCTACGAGAACTTGATGGACGAAGAAACCAAACAAAAGGAAGAAAGATTGGAGCTTTTCATCCCCAACGGACCGCGTTTGGGCAATAAAGTACTGGAATTCAACGGAGTGGCCAAAGGCTACGGCGATCGGCTCCTCTACGAAAACCTTACCTTTAACCTCCCGCCCAATGGCATAGTGGGCATCATTGGCCCAAACGGGGCGGGCAAGACCACGCTGTTCCGCATGATCACTGGGCAAGAAAAGCCCGACGCCGGCACGATTGACCTCGGCCCAACGGTGCAGCTAAGCTACGTGGATCAAGAACACAACCAACTCGACTCGGGAAAATCAGTTTGGGAAATGATTTCGGGCGGCAACGAGTTGATCATACTCGGTGGGCGCGAGATCAACTCCCGCGCCTATGTGAGCAAGTTCAACTTCAGCGGCAACGAACAGCAAAAAAAGGTGGGCCAGCTTTCGGGTGGGGAGCGCAACCGCGTCCACTTGGCCATGATGCTCAAAGAAGGAGGCAATGTGCTGCTGCTCGACGAACCGACCAACGACCTGGACATAAATACCCTCCGCGCCTTGGAAGAGGCTTTGGAAAACTTCGCGGGCTGTGCGGTCATCATCTCCCACGACCGCTGGTTTCTGGACCGGGTAGCTACCCACATTTTGTCTTTTGAGGGCGATTCGGCCGTCCGGTATTTTGAGGGCAACTTCTCCGAATTTGAAGAAGATAAACGCAAACGCGTTGGTTTTGTCGAACCTAAACGGATCAAGTATAAGAAACTCGTCAAATAAGCATCGGCCAGCGCCAAGCAACCATTGGTTGGCTGGCGCTGGCCACCGCTTGGCAATTCACCCAACTTGCCGGTTGGCACTCAATTGGGGACAGCCCATCAGTATTTTTAAATGAGCATTGATAAATGTATATCGCCATGAAGATAATTTTCTCCTTCCTGCTTTTCTTCTTCGCCCATCCGTTCTTCGGCCAAGCCCAAGATAAAGTGGGGCAAATGGTGTTAAGCCTGGATCGCCAGCGATTTGACGCCCAAATCAGCAAAGATACCGCACGGCTCAACCTGTTGTTGGCCGACGATCTCATTTATGTTCACTCAAACGCCCAGATCGAGAACAAAAAGGAGTTTGTGGGCAATGTGGGAACCGCCCGCTGGGACTACCGCACCGCCAAGCTCGAGGATACCCGCGTGCGCGTGTATGGCAGTTCCGCCGTTATCACTGGCAAAGGAACCTTGGAAATGTTCAATGAGGGCAAAATGGTGACCATTCGCTTGCTCTACACCAACGTGTACGCCAAGCGCAAAGGCAAATGGCAAATGGTGAGTTGGCAGTCGACCCGCCTGCCCCAGCCTTGATTTGCAAAGATGGCAATCCCCGTATTTTTAGCGGCGATTGTTTGCCCCATCGTTACAATAAGATTTAACGCACAAAAAATAGGTTGGCACCCTTTGCTTCTCCGGCTGGGGGAGTGATAGTCCTTTGGGGCCAAACAGTTCATGGTGTAGTTGGGCCTATCTCCAATATTTTACGTACAATATATTTTCTTGGGCAAATAGGTTATATTTGTCAAAACAAATAAGCGAATGAAAGTAAAGCATTTTAACCTCAATGTAGGCAGCCAGATCTTCAAGGCATGTAGCGACGAATCTAGGATCCGCATCCTTTACTTGCTCTACCGAAATAGGGAGGTGTGCATTTCCGACATGGAGTTGGTTCTAAATTTCACCCAAACCAAAATTTCTCGTCACTTGGGCTACCTGAAGAGTTGTGGACTGGTTAGCTTCCGAAAGATTGACCAGTGGGCCTTTTACTGCATCAAAGATGAACTGACCGAATTTACTGATTTAGTGTTTAGATACTTCGGTAAAGATGCTGAACTGACCAAAGACTTGGAAAACTACAACACTTTGTTCTCCAATCGGGAGCTGGCCGCCAATAGGGTGTTGGGCAACCAAGCCAAACGGTAGCGTTGAGCAAGGCACCAATAGAAGACGCTATACTGGCCGCTGAGTCATCACCGGTACAGGTTCGCCCCGCTGAGCGCAGCGACATTGGCGTTGTCCGGCGACTGATCGAGGAACTGGAGGAACAGCCCTATCCAGCCCATGCTTTCCGTCAGGTATATTTTCAAAATTTGCGCAATGAGCACATTTACTACTGGTTGGCCGAGATCCGCGGGCAACCCATTGGCTTTTTGAGCTTGCACATCCAGTATTTATTGCATCACCTTGGCCCAGTGGCCGAAATCCAAGAATTGGTCGTGACCAATCCTTGCCGGGGCAGCGGAGCGGGGAGCTTGCTATTGGCCACTGCCCGGCAAACTGCCCGCGCCTTGGGTTGTCACAATTTGGAGGTCACCTGCAACCAAAATCGCACCGCCGCCCACCGATTTTACGAGAAAAACGGCTTGCAAGCCACCCATTTGAAGTTTGTTGAGCGGTTGTAAAGTCCTGAGCACCACCACTGGCCCCGATATGCTGAATTAAGCCGTAACTTTGCAGTTGAAACAAAACCCTTGCACTTGTTGTAAAGGAAAGACACTTGAATTGCTACTGCCATGACCGTTTTGCCATATAAGGAAAAGAGTACGGGCAAAAAAGCCCAAGTTGCCGAAATGTTTGACAATATTTCGCCCAAATATGATTTATTAAACCGGGTATTGAGCGCTGGGATCGATGTCCAATGGCGCAAAAAGGCCATTCGCTTGCTTAAGCCATCCAATCCCAAACTGATGCTGGACATTGCCACCGGCACCGCCGATCTGGCGATTGAAGCCCTCTCCTTGCAGCCGGACAAAATCATTGGGGTGGATATTTCGGCCGGGATGCTGGAGGTTGGCCGCCAAAAACTGGCTAAAATGGGCTTGACCGATCGGATAGAATTGCAGCTGGGTGATTCTGAACGATTGGCTTTTGCTGACAATACTTTCGATGCCGTGATGGTATCATTTGGGGTCCGTAATTTTGAACACTTGGAAAATGGCCTGCGCGATATGTACCGGGTCTTGAAACCGGGGGGCACTGTGCTCATCTTGGAGTTTTCGCAGCCCACTCTCTTTCCGTTCAAACAGCTTTACGGGTTTTATTCGCGCCAAGTGTTGCCCCGGGTGGGCAAGCTGGTGTCCCATGATCCAGCCGCCTACACCTATCTTCCCGAATCGGTCAAGCAGTTTCCCTACGGCGCAGAT
>JAYUVL010000508.1:0-17679 GCA_043754075.1 Cytophagales bacterium
CTAGGATTAAAGTGATTTGAACAATTTATAGGATTGATTCCCTTGATTTTGAATAATTTGTAAAACCAAAATTTTTTAAACCACTTCTTTTTCAGTATAGATGTAGATTGAGTCGCGGCTCACCGCCCAGAAGCCATGCAAGTCGCTGGCATATTGCCGGGTGGAGTCGTTCAGGTGGAGTTTCGTGGCCAGTTTGCCGGACTGGGCGTCAAACACGTCGATGGTGAGGGTGTTTTTGTTCGAGGTCAACAGATAAGGTTGCCCCCCATCATCCAAGTATTGAAGGGTAAAAGGGCTGAAGCTGGCCGTTTCGTCCAGCGCGAAGCTGAGGTTTTTGGTGCGTACCAAGGTTTGGGGATAAGCCTTGCCGCCAATAGTTTCGCCCCCTGGTGAACAGGCAGAGATTGCACACGCCAACAAGAGGATAATCGGGTAGTAACGCATGGGATTTAATTGGTTGATTGCTATTAACTAGACCAAAACAGGCCGGACTAGTTTGATGAGAGCTAGTCCAGCCTAAAATTAAAACCTGCGATCAATTACCTCCCGGAACACAGATGTTGGCATAACAGTTGCCACCGTCGCCAAGGCAAGCACCGTGGTTGGGTGTACCAGGCTCACCGAATCTTGAGAGGTAAATACAAGGATCGGAGGTATTCTGAGCCGCTACCTCGAGCACAGCCCCAACCCCTCATACAGCAGCTAAAACAAAGAAACACAAAAATTTTTTCATTTTTTAAAATGGTTGAGGTGAATGGATAAAATCTCGAATTTGGCGAACGAAACCCGGGTTGTAAACGTCGCTTTTACAAAGATGAATATAAAGTAAAAAAAAACAACAGTACTATTTAAAATTTTTTTGCGACACCTCCCCGGCTCCGTTAACCGGGTAAAAAACCGCTCCGATGCACTAACTTTGCGCTGCTTAACCATTCCAACCGAAGCCCATGAAGTTCGCCACCAAAGCTGTCCACGCCGGGGTTCATCCCGACCCATCTACCGGGGCCATTATGACCCCCATCTACCAAACGTCCACTTATGTACAGGCATCGCCGGGGCAGCACCAGGGCTACGAGTACGCCCGCACCCAAAACCCTACCCGCGATGCGCTGCAGGCCAGCTTGGCCGCGCTGGAAAATGGGCAGTTTGCCTATTGCTTTGCTTCGGGGCTGGCGGCCATCGATGCGGTGATCAAGACCCTCAACCCCGGCGACGAGGTGATTGCGGCCAATGATTTGTACGGTGGCACTTACCGGATTTTTGTGCGGGTGTTCGCCAAGTATGGCATCAAGTTTCACTTCATCGATATGGATCAGGCGGCCAATGTGGCGGCCTATATCAACGGCAACACCAAACTGATCTGGCTGGAAACGCCCACCAACCCGCTGCTCAACATCATCGATATTGCCCAAGTTTGCCAGATTGCCAAAACTCACGGCCTGCTGGTGGCGGTGGACAATACCTTCGCTTCTCCCTATCTCCAAAACCCGCTGGATCTGGGGGCCGATGTGGTGATGCATTCCGTGACCAAGTACATTGGGGGGCACTCCGACGTGGTGATGGGCGCCCTGATCACCAACCACGAAGGTCTGGCCCAAGAATTGAAATTTTTGCAGAACGCCGTTGGGGCAGTGCCCGGCCCTCAAGATTGCTTTTTGGTGCTGCGGGGCATCAAGACGCTGCACCTGCGCATGAAAGCCACCTGCGAAAATGGCGGGCAAATTGCCGATTTTTTAAATCACCACCCCAAGATCGGGCGGGTTTATTATCCGGGTTTGGCGCACCATCCCAACCATGCCATTGCCCAAAAGCAGATGCGGGGTTTTGGGGGGATGCTGTCCTTCACGCTGCGCAACGACAGCGTGCCCAATGCCATCAAAGTACTGGAAAGCTTTTCGCTGTTTTCCTTGGCCGAATCGCTCGGGGGGGTGGAATCGCTGTGCGGGCACCCGGCCACCATGACCCACGCCAGCATCCCCAAAGCGGAGCGGGAAAAATATGGGCTGGTGGATTCGCTCATTCGGCTCAGTGTGGGCATTGAAGACGTGGAGGATCTGGTGGCCGACTTGGAAACCGCCTTGGCCCAAGTCGATTGATTTCCGGTCCGTTTACAGTCCGAGCGGGCTGCGGGCACCGCTGCCAAATTGAGCCAAACCGCTACGCCGCAACTGAATCATTTTCGTGACCCCAAAAAAAGTATGACTTGGCTTAAATTGCCCACTTTTAGGGCCTTGTATTGTGGTAAATTGGTCAAGAGTGGGGAATCAGTTGAGAATATTTTCACTAAGGATCCATGTTTTGGGCCGACTGTGGCACTGCTGGCCTCATCTTCTTTATCGACGTCAAAAATCATTTGTTTAACTGGTCGTTTGTCCGCGACGATGGCACAAATATTGTCAAAATAAGATCGATTCAAGCTAGCTGCTCACGGCAGTTTGCCCCCGCTAATAAGCCCTAAAAAGCCCATTGCCGAAAGTTAAAGTGGGTTTGTCCTCAATCAACCTAAACGGGTATCTGCATGACATATCAAAAAATCGCTTGCCGATTTTTTCTGCGATTTATTTGCGGGCTGTTCCTATATGGGGCATATGGTCAGCCGCTGTTTGCCCAAGATGATCTGGGTAGGCTGCGGGAGCGTTATATCATGGCGCTCAATACCGACAATTACGAGGCCCGGGGCAACTATGCCTCCCAATTGGCAGAGAAGTACCGGCAAATGGAGCGGCCGGAGGAAGCTGCGAAGTATCTCAACGAGGCCATTGCTGCCTACAACAAAATTAACCGCACGATTGATCTGCTCCGTTCCTTCCGTCAATTGGGCGAACTACAGGTTCAGCGAAAGCAATACCAAGAAGCCATCCTGAGTTACCGGGAAGTGATCAAGCAATACAAGATCCTGGGCAACCAAGAAGGTATGCTGTACACTATGCTAGTAGTGGCCGATCTTTACAACAAAACCAATGCGCCCCAAATTGCCATTCAGGGACTGCGCGGCCGGGCTGAGCCACTTTCGCTGCAACTTAAGCTGGATAGTGCGCGGCTCAAGACCTACAACCTGATAGTAGTGAGTTATTTGCTGGCCAAAAAAAGCGATCAAGCTGAAGTTTACCAACATAAATACAGTCTGTTGGCTGATAGCATGAAAAATAAATTGGTGTCTGGCATTACAGCCCAGGCCGAAGAAGACAAGCAAAAACAAGCCGCACAGCTCAAACAAGCCGGCAGTTTGATCGCGAGCAAGGATTTGGCCCTGCGCAATATCAGTGAAGAAAAAGAGGAAGTGGAAAAACGGATTGCCCTCACGGAAGATTCGGTGAGCACCCTGACGATCGAGAAAGCCGTGCAAGAACAAACCATTGCTGACAAGGAAGAGGTGGTGGACATCCAACGCAAGTCGTTGATATTGGCTCTGATTGTGATCCTGGTAGTGTTGGGGTTGAGTTTTATGCTATTTCGCACTCTGTCGGCCAATAAACGGTATGTCAAAAAATTGGGCCAACAAAACACCGAAATCTTGGCGCAAAAAACCGCCATCGAGCAACAAAAGAACAAACTCGAGCAACAGCACAAACTGGTCAATGACAGCTTGCGCTATGCCGAGCGCATTCAGCAAAGTATCATGCCCAGCAATGGCGAAATAGGGGGCTTTTTCAGCGATTTTTTTGTTGTCAACCGGCCCAAGGACATTGTGTCGGGCGATTTTTACTGGTTTGCCAACTTGGGGGATTGTGCCATCGTGGCGTTGGCCGATTGTACCGGTCACGGAGTACCGGGGGCGTTCATGTCCATCATTGGCCATAACTTGCTTTACGACATCGTTCACCAGCGAAAAATTCGCGCGCCGGGCCAGATGCTTGAGCTGCTGAACCAAGGCATACGAACGATACTTCAACAGCAAAATGGGTTTAATGACGATGGGATGGACATTGCCATCTGCCAAATATCCAAACCCCTGAATGGCGGTACTGAGCGTAAAATCTTGTTTGCGGGCGCCAAAAGCTCCATCCAGATTGTTGATGACCGGTTGTTGAACACCATCAAAGGGACCAATCGCAGCATCGGGGGGCGCCAGAAGAAGATTCGCCCTTATGAAGAACACGAGTTGGTGCTTACCCGGGGCAACATGATCTACCTCAATACCGATGGGTTGATTGATCAACGCAACGAAGCACAAGAAAAGTATGGTTCCCCCCGTTTACATGAGGCCCTCAAACGGCACTCAGGTTTCCCCCCCAGCACCCAATGCGACAACCTACTGACGGAGTGGGCGGCATTTCAGGGACAAATGCACCAATTGGACGATATATCGATCATTGGCATCCGAGTTTGAGGCCCAATAAGCAAGGACCGGTCAAATAAAAACCGTGCTACTTCCCTTGGAGGTAGCACGGTTGGTGCAGTTTTCAGCCTAATTGACTGGTTATGCTGGGCTCTCGGTTTTCGGCTTTGGTTTGGTAGATACCTTGTTGGCCGACCTCAAGCGTGAGTTGCCATAAGAACCCTTGGCAATTTTGCCCTTCAACGATTTTTTATCGCCTTTTCCCATGTTGGAATATGTTTAGGTGGAATGCTTAGTTAAAAATGCTAATGGGCGATCAACCGACTTCCCATTGATTGCATTGAGGACAAAATTACGCTTTTAACTTCAATTCGCGCAGCCGCTCGTCCAGAAATTCCCCGGCGGTCACGTCGGGGTAAGCCTTGGGATGGTCGGCGTCGACGCAATTGGGCAAAGCGGCCAGGCTCATCTCGGATCGTGGGTGCATGAAGAAGGGGATCGAGAAACGCGAAGTGTTCATTTTTTCCCGGGGCGGGTTCACCACCCGGTGGATGGTCGATTTAAGGCGGTTGTTGGTGTGCCGTTCGAGCATATCTCCCACATTGACCACTACTTGCTCAGGCAGGGCCGTGATGGGAATCCACTGGCCATCTCGGCGCAGCACCTGTAGGCCCTCGGCACTGGCCCCCATGAGCAGGGTGATCAGGTTGATGTCGCCGTGGGCAGCGGCCCGTACTGCATCGGCGGGCAGTGCATCGGGGTTGGTAATGGGGAAATAATGAATGGCCCGCAAGATGCTATTGCCAAATTTTACTTTTTCGTCAAAGTAGTTTTCGTCAAGCCCCAAGTAGAGCGCCGCAGCCCGCAACAGGTGCACCCCGGCCTGCTCGAGCGTGCGGTAGGCCCTCATCGACAGCTCACCAAATTCGGGCAGCAGGTTGGTCGGGAACACATTGTCGGGGTATTCTTGCTTGACGGGATCGGTGGGGTCGGTCACTTCTTGCCCCACGTGGTAAAACTCTTTGAGGTCGGGCACCGAGTGTCCCTTGGCCTGCTCTTTGTTGCGGCCAATGTAGCCGCGCTGCCCCGCCAGTTCGGGAAATTCATACTGCTTCTTGGTGGTTTCGTCGAGCATGAAAAATTGCTGCACGAGTGCATACAATTGGCTGGTCAGTGCATCGCCCAGCCCGTGATTTTTGACCGCCACAAAACCGATATTGGTCCACGCGTTGCCCAAATCTTGCACAAATTTGGCTTTGCGCGTTGGATCGCCCGAGGTAAAGTCGGCCAGATCCAGTGAGGGTATTTCATTGTATAATATCTCTGCCATGGTTGATAACTGAATATAGTTGATAGCCCAAAAAATTAGGCAATGCTTTCTTTTGTGAAAGAAGCCCGGATGGCTTCTAGGTCATAGGGAAGGTATTTGCTTACATCACCGTCATACTTATAAATGTCTCTGACAATAGTAGAGCTGATATAGGCAAATTTGGGCGAAGTGATTAAAAAAACGGTTTCCAAGCTGTTTACTTGGTGGTAGTTGACTTGGGCAATGGTGTTTTCGTATTCGTAATCGGTGGTGTTGCGCAGCCCCCGCAGCAAGAAATTCGCGCCCACTTTTTCGGCAAAAACGGCAGTCAGCCCTTGAAATACCTCAATCCGCACATTTTCAGTGTCCTTGAAGGTTTCATTGATGCAGGCCACCATCAGATCAAGCGGAAAAAACCGCTGTTTTTGGCTGTTGTGGCCAATGCCGATGATGATTTCATCAAAAAATCGGCTGCCCCGGCGCACAATGTCCTCATGGCCTTTGGTGAAAGGATCGAACGAGCCGGGAAAAAGGGCAGTGCGTTTCATGAAGTAGGTTTTAAGCCGCTAATTTGAGCTTTTTGAGAACAAATCCCAAACCTGGGGCACTCGAAGATCAGCCCAAGGGCAACCAAGTCAAAACAATGGGCCAACACTCCCGGCCACCGAAAGTGACCAAAACTGTTGGCCCCGGTTGAATTGTCTATGCCATCACCACTACCTCGAGCGCGATCTTCAATTTCAATTCATCGAGCTCGATTTCCACTCCCGTTGCCAGTTGATCCACTACTTGGAGCGAAATCGCTTGAACTTCTTGGGCAATATAGGCTTGGAACGTGGCCACCGCCTGCCCAATGGCCTCGTCGGTAGTTTGCAACTGCACGCTGATCTTGTCCTGCACTTCAAAATTGTGATCTTTGCGCAGGTTCTGGATCCGGTTCACCAAATCCCGGGCAATGCCTTCTTGGCGCAGTTCGTCGGTGAGGGTGATGTCCAGTGCCACCACGATTTCACCGCTGCGAGCGGTGGCCCAGCCGGGGATGTCATTGGATTCGATGAGCACATCGGCCAAGCCCAAACTGATGGGGGTCGCCCCATTGGGCACCAAAAGGCTTCCCTGAACTGTTAGATGGAGGATGGCTTCGGTGTCCATCTGCCCCAAGAAGGCTTGGATGATCTTCATTTGTTTGCCTAGTCCCTTTTGGGCCAAGGCGGGAAAATTGGGTTTAATTTTTTTTGACACCAAACCACTGGAATCGTCAATGAAGACAATATCCTTGACGTTCACTTCGGTCAAAATTTCTTCCCGCACTTCCAAGATGTATTTTTGCTGGGTTGGGCTGAACCCGGGAATGGAGATTTTTTGGAGTGGCTGGCGCACCCGGAGCTTCCGTTCCTTGCGGATGGAGTGCACCAGCGAACACACCGTTTGGGCCAAGGCCATTTTTTCTTCCAATGCTGGGTCGATCAGGGCGCGGTCTCCGTGTGGGAATTCACAAAGATGGACCGATTCGGCAGCCTCGCGGCCCGTCACCAAGTTCAAATCCCGGTACAGCAAATCGGCGTAAAATGGGGCCACTGGCGAGGCCAGCTTGGCCACCGTGACCAAGCAGGTGTACAGCGTCTGGTAAGCCGCCGTCTTATCCGGGGTCAGTTCGCCTTTCCAGAAACGTTTGCGGTTTAGGCGCACGTACCAGTTGCTCAGATCGTCATTGACAAAATTTTGGATGGCTCGGGTGGCAGGGGTGGCATCGTAGTCGCCATAGGCGTTGTCCACCAGTTGGGCCAGCGAGTGGAGCTTGGAGATGATCCAGCGGTCGCTCTCGGTTCGCTCGGCTAAGGGCACTTCAGCCCCCTGAAAAGCGAAATTGTCCAAATTGGCGTACATGGCGAAGAAATTGTACGTATTTTGGAGCGTGCCGAAAAACTTGCGCTGCATGTCTTGCAGGCCATCGATGCTGAACTTGAGGTTGTCCCACGGGGAGGCGTTGGTGATCATGTACCAGCGCACGGCGTCGGCTCCAAAACGGTCGATGGTGTCAAACGGATTGATGGCATTGCTCAACCTTTTGGACATTTTGTTGCCGTTGGCATCGAGCACCAAACCGGTGGACACCACGTTTTTGAACGCTACGCTATCAAAGAGCAAACCAGCAATGGCGTGGAGGGTAAAGAACCAGCCGCGCGTTTGATCCACGCCCTCGGAAATAAAATCGGCCGGGAATACTTTATCGAGTTGGGCTCCACTGGGTTTGAGATCGGTCATTCCATCGGGATAATCGGCCGCATTGTCAAACGGGAAGTGAAACTGGGCATAGGGCATGGCCCCCGAATCGAACCATACATCGATCAGGTCTGGTTCGCGGAGCATGGGCTGGCCACTTGAGCTGAGCAGCGTGATATCGTCCACAAAGGGGCGGTGCAGGTCAAATTGGGGCTGCCCAAAAAGTGCGTGGATCGCTTGGTTTTTGTCTTTTTGGGCAATGGTGAGGGCATGGTGCCCACGGGTGAGCGCATCCTCGATCCGGGCTTTCAGTTCGGCCACTGATCCGATGCAGCTTTCTTCCTTGCCGTCGTCGGTCCGCCAGACGGGTAGGGGAGTGCCCCAGAATCGTGAACGGCTCAGGTTCCAGTCCACCAAGTTTTCCAACCAATTGCCAAACCGGCCTGTGCCTGTGCTTTCTGGCTTCCAGTTGATGGTTTTATTGAGTGCCACCAGCCGATCCTTGAGCGCAGTGGTGCGGATGAACCAGCTTTCCATTGGATAATAGAGGATGGGCTTGTCTGTCCGCCAGCAATGGGGGTAGGTGTGCTCGTACTTCTCGACCTTGAACGCCTTGTTCTCTTCTTTGAGTTTGATGGCCAGCAGCACATCGGTCGGTTTGAAGTCTGGGGCAGCTTGCTCGGCTTCTGAATAATATTGTTCTTTGACAAATTTGCCGGCAAATTCTCCCATTTGGGGCGCAAAACGGCCTTTTCGGTCAACGGTGGGCACTTCGTTCTGGTTTTCGTCCAATACAGTTAGCGGAGGCACGCCATATTGCTTGGCCACCCGGTAGTCGTCGGCCCCGAAAGTGGGCGCCCCGTGAACGATGCCCGTGCCATCTTCGGTGGTCACGAAGTCACCCGCATAAACCTTGAAGGCTTTTTCGGCATTGTGCAACGGCTGGGCATAGGGCAGCAATTGCTCATACTCGAGTCCAATCAATTCCTCGCCCTTGAATTCCTCCATGATGATGTAAGGAATTTTGCCCGAATGTTTGACCTCGTCAAAATCATTGCGGTTCACATATTTACCACCCAATACATAGTCGAGCCGCTCTTTGGCAAAAATGGCGTTGATGGGTTGGTTGGTGTATTGGTTGTGGGTCTTGACTTTGATGTAGGTGATGCCCCTGCCCACGATGAGCATGGTATTGGCTGGCAACGTCCAGGGCGTGGTGGTCCAAGCCAAGATGTAGTCGTGGCCGGCGCCCTTGACCTTGAACTGGGCCACGATGGAGGTATCCTTCACATTTTTGTACGTGCCGGGCTGGTTCAGTTCGTGTGAGCTGAGGCCGGTGCCGGCGGCAGGCGAAAAAGGTTGGATGGTGTAGCCTTTGTAGAGCAGGTCCTTTTTGTACAGTTCGCTCAGCAGCCACCAGCAGCTCTCGATGTAATTGTTTTCAAAAGTGAGGTATGGCTTGTCCAGATCTACCCAATAGCCAATGCGCTCGGTCAGGTCGTCCCATTGGCCTTTGTATTTCATCACTGCCTCGCGGCATTTTTGGTTATAGTCGGCAATGGATATTTTTTTGCCAATATCATCTTTGGTGATGCCTAATTCTTTTTCTACCTGCAGTTCTACGGGCAGGCCGTGGGTATCCCAGCCGCCTTTGCGCTGCACTTGCCGGCCTTTAAGGGTCTGGTAGCGGCAAAACAGATCTTTGACCGTTCGGGCCATCACATGGTGGATGCCCGGGGTGCCATTGGCCGAGGGCGGTCCTTCATAGAAAACAAAGGTTGGGTTCCCGGTACGTGCCGCCACCGACTTTTGAAAAATGGTCTGATCCTGCCAAAACTTCAGGATATGCTCGCCCGCGTAGGTGCAAAGTTCGGTGACCGATTGTTTGTACTCGTTATATTTCATGCCGATAGCAAGGATAGGTTCCAAAACAATCGGCAAAGATAACACATTTTCGTTGTGGGGATATTGAATGTAGGGTAGTTCTGGGCCAATCTGCTAGGCTGGGCGCAGTTTTAAAACGCGTTGGGGAATGTAGAGTAAAGGCGATCGTGTCTGGTTGGTGGTGCCCAAACGAAAAAAACCGAGGTGAGCAACTCGGACTTGGCAGACAAAGGATCAATTGATTGCCAAAATTACCAGGCTCACCATTGAACAAATAATGCACGTTCGTAACGCAAAAGCGGTGGCTGATGGTATGGTTGATTAGGGTAGTCGTTGCTTGCTTGCTTTGGGGGAGTACGCAAACCATGCTTTCCAGTACGGTTCCCCGATCAAACCCAAGGTCGGTCTATTCCCCCAATAAGCCGGGGAGCAAACTCTCCAGCCCCATGCCCCGGGAGCCTTTGACCAAAATATAGGCATTGTTGGGCGGATGGGCCACCAGCCAAGCCGCCAATGCTTCCTTGGTCGCAAAAAACTGCATGGGATCGGCTTCGTTTCGCACGGCGCAAAATATTTGCCCGCAGACCAATGCCTGATTGATTCCCAAACTCGCCACCAGATCGAGCACTTCGCGGTGCTGAGCCGGGCCATAAGTGCCCAGCTCAAACATATCGCCCAAAATGGCCACTTTGTGCGGGGCGGGCATCCGGGCGAAACTTTCCAGTGCGGCGCGCATACTTGACGGGTTGGCGTTGTAAGCATCGGCGATGAGGGTATTGCTGGCCCCGTGCATGACCTGCGAGCGGTTGTTGGTGGGGGTGTAGGCGGCCACTGCTTCGTGGGCCAGTGCGTCGGGCACCCCAAAAATCCGACCGACACACAAGGCCGCCAGAACATTGTCAAAATTATAGGCCCCCAGCAATTGGGTTTGGTGGCGATTGCCGGCTTCGTCACAGTAGCTGATGTAAGGATCGGTGGCCATTAACTCAGCGTTGGCCGTGCTGCCTGGCAGGCCGTAGTAGTGGGCATTGGCAAAGCGTCGCCCCATGTTGGTCAGCATCTCATTGCGGGCATTGATGATCGGAACCCCGTTTTTTTGGCGCAAATGATCAAAAAGCTCACTCTTGGTTCGGATCACGCCCTCAAAATTGCCAAATCCTTCCAAATGGGCTTGGCCGATGTTGGTGATCAGCCCATAATTGGGTTGGGCAATATTGCATAGCTCTCGGATGTCGCCAAGGTGGTTGGCCCCCATCTCGACCACGGCCACTTCGTGCGCACCAGTCAGCGAGAGCAGGGTCAGCGGCACGCCAATGTGGTTGTTGAGATTGCCCACCGTGGCCAACGTATCGAACTTTTTGCGCAATACGGCCAGCACTAGTTCCTTGGTCGTGGTCTTGCCGTTGGTGCCAGTAATGGCCAAAACGGGGATTTTGAGTTGCTGGCGGTGATGGTTGGCCAACTGTTGTAAAGCACTGAGAACATCTTCCACCAGCAGGTAACGATCCGACGCGATTACGGCCGGATCGTCCACCACGACGTAGGCTGCTCCTTTTTCCAGGGCCTCTCGTGCAAATAGATTAGCGTTGAAATTGGCCCCCCGCAACGCAAAAAACAGGCTATTGGGCAGTATTTTCCGCGTATCGGTCGTGACCAGCGGGTGTTGCAAGTAAATTTCGTAGAGTTGGGCGGTATCCATGCCGGAAAATTAATTTTTTTTTGGACAGGGCAAAGTTTTACTTTTGTTCTATGCCCAGTCAGCCGATCACCGATCCACCACCCGCCAAGCGCCCGTCCCGTAGCTTTGGCCAATGGGCCTCTACTTTGGGCTATACTCTCCTGGCGGCCACGTTGGTGCACTGGTTGTTGATCGAAAGTTTTATGATCCCCACCACGTCGATGGAGGGCAGTTTGCTGATGGGCGACTACCTACTAGTGAGCAAATGCCACTACGGTGCACAAATCCCGCGCACCCCACTCCAAATCCCGCTGATGCACCAAAAAATTTGGGGCACCCCGCTCTGCTCTTACCTCGATTGGATCCAGGTCCCGGCCTTCCGGCTGCCCGGGGCCTCAGCGATCCAGCGCAACGATGTGGTGGTTTTTTATTTCCCCCCCGATACGCTCCACCCGGTGGATATGCGCGCCCATTACGTAAAGCGCTGTTTTGGGTTGCCCGGTGACACCATTAGCTTGGTTGGCCAAGTGACTTTTGCCAACGGGGTGGCCGTGCCGCCACCCGCCAAGGTGCAACATTCCCACGCGGTCATGCTCAAGCAACCGATGGCCCCCGCCGCCCTCAAAGCAATGGGCATCAATGATTTCTTGGAATTGCCCCAGGGTTATGTCATCCACACCGACGTGGCCAAGGCCCAGACCTTGGCCCGGGATCCGGCGGTGGGCCGGCTGCTGCCCAATGAATATACCACCGGCATGGAAAATGAAGAAAGCTTCCCTTTTTCCCGTTTATTTACTTGGAATTTAGATAATTATGGCCCGCTTTGGGTGCCAAGGGCCGGTGCCACCATCTCCATAAATCCAGAGAACATGGCGCTGTATGGCAAGCTGATCCAGCAGCACGAAGGGCACTCCAATGTGCAAATCGGGGACGGACAATTGTGGGTGGACGGTCATTTGTACACTACCTACACGTTCCGGCAAGATTATTATTTTATGTTGGGCGACAACCGCCACCGCTCCGACGACTCCCGGGCTTGGGGGTTTGTCCCGGCCGATCACATCGTGGGCAAGGCTTGGCGCATTTGGCTGTCCCTGGCGCCGTCGGGGGGCCTGCGCTGGGAGCGCTTGGGCACAACAGTAGAATGACGGGTGGCCTGCGGACCAAACAGCGATTTCCCCGCCACGACCTCGACGAGTACGAGAACGCAGGGTTCGTGGCCTGCGGACCAAACAGCGATTTCCCCCGGTCACATTTGTA
This sequence comes from Cytophagales bacterium, assembly GCA_043754075.1. Taxonomy (GTDB): domain Bacteria; phylum Bacteroidota; class Bacteroidia; order Cytophagales; family Thermoflexibacteraceae; genus JALONO01. Next base: position 12,634 of record JAYUVL010000508.1, read on the forward strand.
CTTGGAACGGTGACTATTTTCAATTTCTTCGCCCCAGTTATCCCCTTGGGGTAATATCGGCCCGCTAAGGGCAGTCCGCTGAGGCGATCAACCGTTGATCACTCCGCCGTTTGAAGAATAATATTGGCCAAGTGTTCAATTCCGATCATGTGAATAGCCATAAACGGACAGGTACGCCACTGCCTAAAACGAGTAAAACAGTTGCAAATATCTAAAAATCAAAGAGTTGTGCTTACTGGCATAACTGTTGTAAACGAGTTAATCGATTATAATTAATCGCTTCATCGTCAAATTGATTTATATAAGAGCGGGGCTATGCTCCGCTTTTGTATTTACTCTCAATCGTGTTACTTTGCACCGAAATCGTATTTAGCCAGTTTTACCGTCTATGATTGAGGTTCGCAACATCAATAAATCTTTTGCGGGGAAACAAGTATTGTTCGATGTAAGTGCTTCTTTTTCACCCGGCATCATTAATATGATCATTGGTGGCAGCGGCACCGGAAAAAGTGTACTGTTGAAGAATATTGTGGGGCTGGTGGTGCCCGATAGTGGCGAAGTACTGTTCAATGGCCGCGATTTTCACCATGCCGACAAAGAAGGCAAGAAAGAAATTCGCCGTGAAATCGGGATGCTGTTCCAAAGTGCGGCCCTGTTTGACTCTAAGACGGTGGAGGAAAATGTACGCTTTCCGCTTGATATGTTGACCGACATGACCACAGGCGACAAGAGCGATCGCGTCAATTTTTGCCTGCAACGAGTAGGGCTGGAAGCAGCTTCAGCCAAAAAACCCTCCGAACTCAGCGGCGGGATGAAAAAGCGGGTGGGCATTGCCCGGGCCATCGCCCTACAGACCAAATACCTGTTTTGTGACGAACCCAATTCAGGGCTCGATCCGCTCACCTCCATTATGATCGATAACCTGATTCATGAGATTACCCAAGAGTTTGACATTACGACCGTTGTGGTGACTCATGACATGAACTCCGTCATGGAAATTGGGGAAAGTGTCATTTTTATGTACAAAGGATCCAAGGTTTGGGAGGGCGATAATGAAAGTATCTTCACTTCGGACGTAAAAGAACTGAACGAATTTATTTTTTCCAACAAATTAATGCGCCGTTTCAAGCCGGTGGTCAAACATTGAACCATCCAGTATTTCACTAACCCTACTCCCCATGTACGAAGGCAAATGGGAAAAACGTTGGCATCCCCTGCGTGGGGAGTGGGTAGTATATGCGGCCCACCGCAACCAACGCCCTTGGAACACGGCCAACCAGACCCAAACCGCCCCGGCACCACTTTCCTACGATCCGGGCTGCTACCTCTGCCCCGGCAATGCGCGCATTCATGGCCTAGTGAACCCGAATTATACGGGTGTATATGTTTTTGACAATGACCATCCAGTGGTGAGCCCCCAGGCCCCCGAGGTGGCCCCGCTAGAACTGGCAACGGACAGTTGCCTTTACCGCCGCGAGCGCGCGCTGGGCCTAGCGCGGGTGCTGTGCTATGATCCCCGGCATGACGTCACCCTGGCCGAACTTTCGGTGGCCGGGATTTGCCAAGTTTTTTATGAGTTTCGGGCCCAAGTGCAAGCGCTCGCCGCGCTTCCGATAGTCAAATCAGTCTTGATTTTTGAGAACAAAGGGGAACTCTGTGGCGTATCCAACCCCCATCCCCATTGCCAGATTTATGCTACCGACTTTGATTTTGCCCTGATCAATAAGCAGACGGAATTGGCGTCGAGCTACCGCGAGCAAACGGGCGACAATATTTTTGCCACCATTCTGGCCAATGAACTGGCCGACGGCCGCCGCATTGTGGCTGAAAATGCGGGCGCAGTGGCCTTCGTCCCGTTTTTTGCGCGGTATGCGTATGAAGTGATGATTTTCCCCAAAAAACGCCACGCCACGTTTAGTAGCCTGACCGACTGGGAATTAGCGCAATTGGCTGAAGTGTACCGCGAGGTAACGGCCCGTTTTGATGGCTTGTTCGTGATCAAGTTTCCCTATGTGATGACCGTCCAACAGGCCCCGGTGAAGGGAGAACAGGCGGAGTTTCATCTCTACCTTCACTTTCAGCCGCCGTTGCGCCAGCCGGGATTGATTAAATTTTTGGCGGGGCCAGAAATCGGGGCCGGCAACTTTATGGCCGATACCATGCCCGAAGACACCGCGGCCGATTTGCGCCGGGTGCGCCTAGTTTAGGGAGTGTCCAGCGGCCAATCGATCACCGTGGCCGAGTGAACCGGCCGATAATTGACATCCAAGTTGCTGGCATTGACAAACCGCGTTTTGCCCACTTGGCACTGGCCGTAGGCTTCGTGAATGTGGCCAAACAAATGTAGGCGTGGCTGCACCCGCTGTACGGCCGCCAGTAAGTCACGGCAGCCCACAGATTCCCCCGACTTGGTGAGATCCAAAATGCCAAATGGCGGGCCATGGGTGATCAAAATATCGGTATCATTCGGGATAAAGTCCCAATGTTGGCGGATTTCTGTCCCTCGTTGGCGGTTGAATGCCCAGTCGTAAAACCAGGGCGAGATGGGCGAGCCCCAAATTTTGATCCCGGCCAGCTCAATTCCTGAATCATTTAGGTAAATGGCATGAGTGAGGAGGGACTTGGCCAAAATCGGCTGACGTTCAAACAAGAAATCATGATTGCCCGCGATCACCACCTTGTGAGGGTGGGGCAGTGTCCCCAGCCAATGATCAAACGCACTGATTTCGCCAAGCTTACCGCGCTGGGAAATGTCACCCGCGTGGAGCAAAATATCGCCTTCGGGCACTTGGATCTCCCCGTGCTGGCCGTGAGTGTCTGATATACAAACCAGCCTCACAAGGGAGTCACTTTGAGGAAATAAAGCCCAGTAGTGGGGCAGTTGAAATATAGGATAGGAATTGGTTCACTCTTCAAGTTGGTAATCTTGGACGTCAGCTCTTTGCGTTGGGCATCAAAAATCTTGAGCGACAATTTGGTGGCAGCTATCTCAGCTACATTGAGGTTGAGTTGGTAGTTCACCCCCTTGGTAAAAACACAGGTGTATTCACTTTCTTTTTGCTCTTTGAGCGAGAAAACGATTTTCTTTTCTATTGGCGCGCCCGTCGTTTTGGCCGCAACAGCCTCCACCGGCTTGGTCTGGGCAAGTGCCGAAGGAGCTGCCAACGCTAAAAAGCAAGCGATCAATAGTAGAAGTGGACGCAAGTTTTCTTTCATCAAATTAAAGTTAATCTGTAAATTGGGGCAACAATAAGCCGCACCCACAGTTAAACTCATTAGCAAAAACCGGGGCAAATTGAGTGATTTCACTTAATCTGCTACTTCTTCTTTGAGGAATGAAATTGGGATTAGGCGCGTTTGTGCAAAATGGCCAAGGTGAGCCGACTTACACAGACTAATTTTTCTTCGTCATTGGTGATTTTGATTTCCCAGACATGGGTATTTTTGCCGATGTGCAGGGGCACGGCCTTGCCATGTACATAACCGCCGGTGACCCCGCGCAAGTGGTTGGCGTTTATTTCCAAGCCCACGCAATGTTGATTTTCGGGCAAAGTCATGTATCCGGCTTGGCTGCCCAAGGTCTCGGCCAACACCACCGATGCGCCCCCGTGCAACAGCCCATGAGGCTGGATAGTCCGGTGGTCAACGGGCATTCGGCCACACAAATGGTGCTCGCCCACTTCGGTAAACTCAATGCCCAACTGGTCCAGTATCGTTGGTGTTCGACTTGAATTGAGCTCTTCTAAGGTAAATTTTTTAATAAACATTACCAGCGTAAGGTTTGAATGTTTTTGGATTATATTTTGTTAGAGTAATATTGTGGGAAGGTAGTGTCCACGTTTGTTTAATTGCCCCGTGACCCAAAAATTGACTTGACTTGCGGCAATATACGGCAGCCTCATGGTTGATGTTAATCCACTCTTCAATTATTATTTCAATCAACACGTAAACTTAACGCAAATAAATTGAGAAACAAGCAAATCTATCTGATCCGGCATGGTGAGACTGAGTTCAATAAGCAAGGGCTGGTACAGGGCAGCGGTGTTGACTCTAACCTTAATGAGTTAGGCCAAGCCCAAGCCCGCGCCTTTCATGCCCATTACCAGCACATAAAATTTGACAAAATTTATACTTCTGCCCTAAAACGCACCTATCAGACGGTTCTGCCATTTGTGGACAAAGGAACGCAATGGCAGCCATTGGCAGGCCTGAATGAAATAAGTTGGGGCATTAAGGAAGGCCGGTCGGTCAAAGCCGAGGACAATATGCAGCATTATTACATGCTCGAGGCTTGGCGCGATGGAATGTTGGACATTAAAGTGGAAGGTGGCGAAAGCCCGCTGGAAGTGCAGGCCCGCCAGCAAATAGCCCTTGAACACATCTTGGCCCATGACCACGAGCAAACCATCCTGATCTGTATGCACGGAAGGGCCATCCGCATTTTCCTCTGCCTATTGCTGGGCATATCCCTGCAAGAGATGGATCAATTTGAACATTCCAATGTGAGCCTTTATGTATTGAATTATATGGATGGAAAGTACTCAATTGAGGTGGCCAACAATACTGCGCATTTAGCCCTAATTAAGCAGCAGGGCCAGTATGCGTAAAAAATTGGCGGCTTGTTCAAAATGCAACCTGCCTATATTTTGGCTTGGAGCTTAAATCTTGGCTGGAGAAAATAGGATTAATCCTAGACCTTAGTACTTGGTCTTGGGATAGTCCTTTTTTTGGATGTAGAAAAAACAGTGGCCATTGTGGTGCAGGAGGTGCATCGTAGACGCGCAGTCTATGATCCCTCTGGGGGCTGGAGCTAGTGGCATTGGCCGGGGAAACGCTTTCTACAATGCGCCGGGGAATGTGGAGCCCGCTGGAAGACTTCGGCCTACGCAAAGGAAGAGGGGGAATATGATTAGCAACGGCATGAAAAGATTTATAGAAATATGGCTTGGGGGCTTTGTGATAGTGATGGCATCCTACTATTCGGCCGCGTGGATTTCCACCGTTGTTGGTGTTAGCGCAGCGCACCAACAACAAAGCCGGTGCTTC
>JAYUVL010000509.1:0-3007 GCA_043754075.1 Cytophagales bacterium
CTAGGATTAAAGTGATTTGAACAATTTATAGGATTGATTCCCTTGATTTTGAATAATTTGTAAAACCAAAATTTTTTAAACCACTTCTTTTTCAGTATAAACAATCATCCGGCGATGGTTTACGGCAATTTGACACATTGGTCAACTTGACAATCCAAGAGATTTGACGTTGCCAAACTAGCGCAGCCGAATGACGGTCACCCCGGGGCCTCCCCGGTCGGCATGGTCATCTTCCACCTGGGCCACTTCGCGGTATTTGCGCAGGCGCTCACGGATGAGGGTGCGCAGAATGCCGTCGCCCTTGCCGTGGACCACGCGCAGGTGCTGGTGGCCGAGCATAATGGCATCGTCAATAAACTGTTCCACCACGGCCAGGGCATCCCCGGCCCGCTGACCGCGCACATCTAGATCCAAACTAAAATTGGCGGCCTTTTCGTTCATGTCAATACCGGTGGCCACATAGGTGCTTTTCTTGACTGGGTTTAGCTCGCGGTAGCTGCGGCGGCTGATCTTTTGCAATCGGGCCAGTTTCAGGGTGGTTTTCAGCTCGCCAAAGGCCACGGTGGCTTCCTTGCCCTTGATGGCCAGCACTTCGCCCACCGAATTGGCATCCTTGAGCTGCACATAATCACCCGCTTGGATCTCGCCCCCTTCCAGTTCGATCTCGCCCGCCTGCACGATGGGCGGCGCGGGTGGGGCAGCCACTGCTACTGGTTTTAGTTCAGCCTTGAACTCCTCCAATGTTTGGCGAACGGTTTTGGTACGGTCCTTATCGGCCTGGGTCTCGCGGATTTCGCGAATGGCCTGCTCAATTTTCTGGTTGGCATCGCGCAAGAGGGTTTTGGCTTCGGCCTTGGCTTCATTGAGAAGCTGTTTGCGGTTTTGCTCCACGAAATCGCGCAGTTTGGTGTATTCGGCCAAGGTTTTTTCCAACTGTCGCTGCTTATCGGCCAAGGTACGGTTTTGTTCCTCAAATGACTTCTTTTCACGCTCCAGATCGCGCAAGAGCTTTTCCATGTCAATGGTGTCCTTGCCCACTTTTTCGCGGGCGGCGGCAGTGACCGTGCGCGGCAGGCCGATTTTTTGGGCAATCTCCAGGGCAAACGAACTGCCGGGCTTGCCAATGTCGAGTTGAAAGAGCGGCTCGAGTTTGGCCACATCGTAGCGCATGGCCCCATTGATGATGCCCGGGGCGGTTTGGGCAAAATATTTCAGGTTGGCGTAGTGGGTGGTGATCACGCCAAATACCTTTTTTTCGTTCAGGGCCTGCAAAATGGCTTCGGCAATGGCCCCGCCCAGTTGGGGCTCCGTCCCCGTCCCGAACTCGTCGATCAGGCAGAGCGACTTGGCATCGGCAAACTGGAGGAAGGACTTCATGTTCTTGAGGTGCGAACTGTACGTGCTCAGGTCGTTGTCGATGGACTGCTCGTCGCCGATGTCGATAAACAAGTGCACGAACAGGCCCACCCGGCTGCCTTCCTCGATGGTGGGCAGCAGGCCGCACTGGAGCATGTACTGCACCACGCCAGTGGTTTTGAGGGTGATGGACTTGCCGCCCGCATTGGGGCCAGAAATCAGCAAGACGCGGTTTTTATCGTCCAGCTGAAGGTTGAGCGGCACGATGCTGCGCCCCAATTCTTTGAGGTGCAGTTCCAGCAGCGGGTGGCGGGCGGCCGTCCATTGGATCAGCGGCTTGGCGTGCAGTTCGGGGAATATGCCCTTGGTGCGGCGGGCAAAGCGGGCCTTGGCCCGGATAAAATCGATCAAGCCCAAAAAAAAGTACCCTTTTTTCAAGGGTTCCACTTCGGGGCGGAGCTTGGTGGTGAGGGTGGTCAAGATCCGGACGATCTCGTACCGTTCCTCATATTCCAGCTCGCGGATCTCGTTGTTGATTTCCAAGATTTCGGCCGGTTCGATATACACCGTTTGGCCCGAGGCCGAGGTGTCGTGCACAAAGCCTTTGACCCGGCGCTTGTATTCGGCCGGAACGGGAATCACCATGCGGCCCTCACGGATGGTGAGCGAGGCTTCTTCCTGGACCAAACTATCTGATTTGAGCGATCGCAGGAGCTGATCGAGCCGCTTGCGCACAGTGGACTGGGCCGCAATGACCGCCGACCGGATCTCGCGCAGCCGGGGCGAGGCATTGTCCCTCACTTTTCCCCGTTCGTCGATCACTTGGTCGATGGCCTTGAGGATCGTTTTGTCCAATACCACAGCGCCGCTCAGTTCCTTGAGCTGGGGGTAAGTGGCCGGATCTTTTTTGGCAAAAAAATCAATACACTTGAACAGGGTCTCGAGGGACCGCTTGAGATCGTAAAATTCCTCTTCGTTCAGGAATGCGCCCTCAAGGGTGGCTTTTTGGAGCGCATCGGCCACGTCGAGATAATGACTATCGGGGAAATTTTCGCCACTGGCGATGATTTTTCGGAACTCTTCCGTTTGGGTGAGCAGTTTGAGGATGACCTCGTGGCGGTCGGTGAAGCGCATCCGGTGCACAAAGGCTTGCCCGATGGGGCCGTTGCACTCGGCGGCCAGCAGGCCCCTAATTTTGTCAAAACCAATTTTTTCCTCGTAATTTTTGGGATAAAGCATGAAAATTGAGATACTAGAAAGAAATTACCCTACAAAATTACTATTATACCCAGACAATCCCCTACGATGTGCTTGCCAACTCCTGTGTTATGTTGATCCGCTCCCTCCTTCGCCAGCGCGAACCTAGGCTAATCCACACCCTTCTGTTTTGTGTGGTGTTTGTTCCCGCGTCCCTTTATCTCGTGGAAACAATGGCCCAAGGCACCCACCCCGCTCCGTGGCTCAAGTGGATGATCGGCACAAGTTTGGGTGGCCTGATGGTGGCCACTTTCCGCTGGCCCGACTATGACCACCCGTTCATCCAGTCCTTGCTACATTTGAACGCGATATTGATGGGGGCACTGATGATTGTGCCCTTGGCGGTCAGCCAGTCGGACCCGGTTTATTATTTACAGGCCATTTTGTTGTTGAG
>JAYUVL010000510.1:0-2146 GCA_043754075.1 Cytophagales bacterium
CCTCCATGCAGCCGTCGAACAACTTTTGCAGGGTGGCCCGCATCTCGCGGGGATCCACCCAGTTGTTGGTCGGCCCAGCGTCCTGCTTGCGGCGGCTACATATATACGTGCTGTCTTCCACCCTCGCCACATCGCTCGGATCGGAGCAGGCTAGGTAACAGTTGGGGCGTTTTTCGGGGTTCAGGCGCACAAAAGTGCCACTCTGAACCATCATTTCGCAAAGTTGGCGCCATTCGGCATCGCTGCCATCGCACCAATGCACCTGATTAGGCTTACAAAGTGCCACAATCTGAGGAAACCAAGCCTGGAACTGCTCATTTTGTACATAGTCAGGGATGGAGAAATTGGGTTGGGTGTTCATGTTGTCTTGAAAACGGTCAGCTAAATTTTGAGCAAGTATCGTTATTTATTGGCCTATTTGCAATGACTTTTGTCATGTTCCACCTTTCAGGTTTGGACTGTCTCAATTATCTCACAAATACAGCCTTTAAAATTAGTGATAATTCACCGTTCGGGCTAATCTGGTTGATCATCAAGTTTGCCATAAAATCACCAATGCAATGAAAATAGTCGAGGCGATATTGAGCAAAAAACCAACCCGGGCCATTTGTTTCACCCCGAACCAGTCCGGTGCGGTAAGCGATGGCCTTGGGCGGGGTGGCAATGGGCAACATAAAAGCCATGCTCGAAACTCATGGCCATGACCACGGGCACCACCGGCAATCCCCACGGTTGGGCGAGCGAAATCATCAATGGGATCATCATGGCTGCCACCGCAGTATGGGAGGTAACTCTCGGTAAGAAAAGTGCAAGAACGGCCCCACTACGGCCGGCACCAGCGCGGTGACCGGGATCGGCAAGGCTTCGGTGAGCCACCAAATGACCATGATCACCAATACGGCAAAAGCCCGCTCCATCCCCACCGCTGCCAGGGCCGGATCGGCCGGATGAGTCCCTGTAAATTTTTATTGCAGAAAAGTGATAAATACCTCGGGGAGAGGAAACATCACTAAACCGATGAAGGCCAGCGCACCCAGCAACAGTCCCATCAAATGAACGAAAAACAACGGCTTTTTCATGGGCAAAGCGTCAGCGTTTCAACTCGTTCAAGCGATCCAAACTGGCGGTTTTGAAATGGGCATACATTTTCAGGGCAATGGCCAGCGCAATGGCCGCTTCGGCCGCCGCGATCACGATGGTAAACAGGACAAACATTTGTCCCTGGAGCAAATCGGGATCGTACCGACTGAAAGCCACCAAATTAAGGTTGGCGGCATTGAGCATCAGTTCAAGCCCCATCAATACCGCGATGAGGTTTTTTTTGATCATTGTAATGATCATGCCCAGCGCAAACAAGACCGCGCTCAACACCAAAAAATGGGAAAGCGGGATCATTGCAACAATGGTTGGAGCGTTTTCCACACCGTTTGGGCCACTATCGTGTGGCCTTCGGCGGTTGGGTGAATGCCATCGGGGAGGTTGAGCTTGGGATCCCCGCCCACTCGCTCGAGCAGGAACGGCACCAGCGCTACCTGATTGGCCTGGGCCAATGCCGGATACATCTGGCTGAATGCCTTGGTAAAATCTTGGCCCATGCTGGGGGGAGCCTCCATGCCCACCAGCATGATTTTGGCCAGCGGAAGCTTTTGTTTTACCCGATCAATAATCCCCTGCAAGTTTTGCTTGGACAGGGCGGGGTCAATTCCCCGCAGCCCGTCGTTGCCCCCCAGCTCGATCACCACCACCGCAAAGGGTTGGCGCAGCAAGAAATCGATCCGGCCCAGCCCGCCCGTCGTGGTTTCGCCACTCAGCCCGGCATTGACCACTTGGTAGGACAAACCGAGGGAATCAATCTTTTGTTGGATCAGCGCCGGAAAAGCCTGCTCAGGATCCAGTCCGTAGCCAGCGGTGAGGCTATTGCCAAAAAACAGGATGGCGGGGCGCACTTTTCCCGTGGAGGGAGTCTCGCTGATGGGCTGGGAGCTATTGGCAGTGGAATCATCGGCAACAGTGCCACGGGCAGCTTCGCCCTTTGGCTGATCGGTACAGGCCACTGCCGCACCGATCAGGATCAACAAGCCAAAAAAGAAATTTTTCATCGGGGTGGTTTGCTTAATTGGGGGTAAAAATACTGATTTCGGGCGTG